>DASTSZ010000223.1:0-12581 GCA_035760425.1 Candidatus Eiseniibacteriota bacterium
TCGACGTCTCCTGGTCGCGCGCCGTCGAGCCCCTGTCGCCGAACGCGCTCGCGCAGGCGGCGCGCCGGACCGGCGGCGGGCCGGGCGCCATCGAGCCCTCCGACGCCGCGGGCCCGCGCTACGCCGCGCGCGCCCGCGCCGCCGCGCCGGCCGCGGCCGCCGCGGGGTCGCCCCTGCGCGTCGACACGTCGCGCCCGTGGGTTCGGCTCGCGACGACGCGGGCCGCGCTCTACCGCGTGACCGCCCTCGACCTCGCCGCGGCGGGCGTCGCGGTCGGCTCGATCGATCCCGCCACCTTTCGAATCTTCCGCGCGTCGCCCGGGGATCTCCCCGAGTCCGTGGACGTCGATCTCGCCCCCGACTCCCTCCGCGAGTGCGCCATCGAGGTGACGGGGGACTCGGACGGCGCGTTCGGCCCGGCCGACACCCTCTACTTCTATGGAACGGGCGCGTTCGGCTACGGCTACGATCTCGAGCGCGGCGGCGGATCCGACTTCCAGGAGGCGCTCGGCACGTTCGAGGCGAGCTATTGGCTCACGTGGGGCGCGGGACCGCTCGCCACGCCGCCGCTCCGCGTGGCGACGCGCGACGCCGCGCCCGTTACGCTCGGCGCGACGAACGTCACGACCGATGTCCACCGGCTCCACGTCGGCGCGAATCGCTCCTATCAGGTGAACCTGTTCCTCCCGGGCTATGCCTGGGAACGCTGGTTCGACCGTTTCGTGAGCGAAGGGAACCGGATCGCCTACCCGCTCCTGCTCCCGGGCGTCGTGCCGGGGGGCGAGGGATCGTTCCGGCTTCGCCTCTGGGGATTCGACAGCTCGATCGGAACGTCGATTCCCGATCACATCGCCCGCGTGACGTGGAACCGCGCGCTCGTCGACAGCGCCGGCTGGGACTTCTCGCTTCCGCAAGATCTGACCGCCGCCGGGTTCCCGGTGGGGCTGACCGCGCGCGACTCGCTGGAGATCGGCGTTCCGCTGATCAACGACCCGGCCGATCCGAACCGGGCCGACGCGCAGTACATCGCCTGGGTCGACGTCGCCTATCCGCGGCGGCTCCAAGCCACGCTCGACACGCTCTATTTCGCGGCGCCCGATTCGGCGGCCGCCGGCCGCTATCGCTATTCGATCGCCGCGGTCGGCGACAGCGTCGGCGCGCGCTGCTACGACCGGACCGACCCCGAGCGGCCCGTCCGGCTCCTGAACGGCGCGTGGAGCGGAACGGCGGGCGCCTTCACGCTCACGCTCGAGGACAGCGCGGGTCCGGGCTATCGGCCTCGATACGCGCTCCTCGACGCGGCGCGCGCCATCCGGCCGCCGACCGTGGCGCTCTACGCGCCGCCCGTCGGACCCCATACCCTTGGCGACCTGCTCGATCCCGCGAATCAGGCGGATTACCTCGTCGTCGCGCCGCCGGCGTTTCACGCGGCGGCGGAATCGCTCGCGGCCGATCGCTCGAACTTCCTGAGCGGCGTCGCCGCGCCGATCGCCTCGGTCGCGACCACCGACCGGATCTTCGCGCAGTTCGCGGGGGGCACGCCCGACGTGGCGGCGATCCGAAACCTCCTCGCCTACGCCACGCGGCACTGGGCGCGCGCGCCGCTCTACGTCTGCCTCCTCGGCGACGCGTCGCTCGATCCGCTCAACTACTCGTCGCTCGGCGTGCCCGACTTCGTCCCGACCTACAGCCGCGGGCACCACACGGAGCTCCAGGAGCAGTTTTCCATCGACGATTGGATCGTTCGGCTCGACGGGCCGAACGACCAGCTCCTCGACCTCGCCATCGGGCGGCTCCCGGCGCGAACCCCCGCCGAGGCGCTCGAGCTGGTCCGCGGCAAGCGGCGGACGTTCGAATCGAACGCGTCGTTCGACTTGGCGCGAAACCGCGTGCTCCTCTGCGCCGACGACGCGTGGAAGGCGTCGGAGCCGCAGCAGCTCGACCCCGTGGGGCTCGATCATGTGCGCCAGATGGAGCGGAAGGATCGCTTCCACATTCCGTTCCCGGTCACGCGCGAGAAGGTCTACTTGAACGACTACGCGTTCGCCGACTCCGGGAAGACCTCGAAGCCCGGCGCGCGGGAAGCCTTCATCGCGGGGGTGAACCGGCAGAACTGGCTCGTCGACTTCATCGGCCACGGGTCGAGCAGCTCGCTCGCCGACGAGCGCGTCTTCCTCGACACGCACCTTCCGCGCCTCACGAACGCGACGCTTCCGGCGATCTGGTGCTTCATGAGCTGCACGGTGGGGCGCTTCGACGAATTCCGTAGCGGCGCCGACGGACTGGCGGAACTCCTGCTGCGCGCGCCGTCGGTCGGCGCGGTGGCGACGGTCGCGGCGACGGGTGAGGTCTTCGGGGTGGAGAGCACCGAGCTGAACGACCGCCTCGTCGACGAACTCTTCCCGATCGCGCCGCGCGTCGACTCCCTGCGGACGGTCGGCCTCGCCTGGGCCCGCGCGAAGAACCAGAGCGTGAACATCAGCGCCCGGAAGTACGCGCTCATGGGCGAGCCGGGCCTCCTTCCGCCCCTGCCGCGAGGGCGCGGCGTCTGGGAGAAGGGCGCGCTCGACTCGGTGCTTCGCGGCGAGCAGGTGACGCTGAGCGGCCACGCGATCCTCGACGATGGATCGCCCGACACGCTCGCCGCCGGACGCGCGCGGCTTCGCATCCTGGGCCAGCCGTCGCGCCGCATCCAGACGGGCTCGAACAACCAACTGCCCGGCATCGCCCCCTACGATCTCCCCGGCCCCGTGCTCTACCAGGGCGAGGTGGCGCTCGCGGCCGGGCGCTTCGCCGTCCAGGTCACCATCCCGGTCGACGCCCGCGTGAGCGGCCCCGCCGCCCGGATCGAGGCGCTCCTCGAGCAGGCCGGCGGCCGGGGCGTCGGCCTCGCCGTCGATTCGCTGCGGATCGCCCAGGGGCTCTCGCCGCGCGTCGACGTGACCCCGCCCACCATCTCGCTCGTCGCGCCCCCCGACACGACCTACGCGCCGGGGGACCGCGTCACGATCGCCGTCGAGGACTCGAGCGGCATCGACCTCACCGGCTTCGACAACACGCACGCGATCTTCGTTCTCTTCGACGACGCCGGCACGCCGATCAATCTGACCGCGGGCTTCGCCTACCAGCCGGGGAGCGCCACCCGCGGAACCGTGGTGCTCACCTTGCCGGCCCTCGCCAATGGCCCCCATCGAATGGAGGTCCACGCCTCCGACAACTACCGGAACATCGGGGTCGCCTCGTTCGTGATCGAGGTCGCGGCGTCCGCGGCCGCCGGCGGGCCCCTCCAATTGACCCAGGTCTTCAACTATCCGAACCCCTTCGAGCGGGAGACCTACGTCCACGTCCGCCTGAACCAGCCCGCCCGGCTCCGCGTCCAGATCCTGACCGTGGCCGGCCGGAAGGTCCGGGAGTGGACCGCGGAGGGGAAGGCGGGGGAGAATTACCTCCCGTGGGACGGCCGCGATTCACAGGGAGAAAACATCGCCATTGGCGTGTACCTCATTCACGTTACGGCGGAAGCGGCGGGATCAGGCAGGGTGGACGCCGTCGGGCGGGCGCTCCGGACTCGATAACCGGGTGTCACGCTTGAAGTAGGACCGAATCTTCGGTACCATCGAGAGGTCTCGGCTACGGGACGCCCCCAGCGTCCCACTGTTTTGTCCCGAAGGAGGTTTCGAATGATTCGCTTCACCACGCTCTGCCTGGCGGCCCTGCTACTGGTGGGCACGGTCGGCACCGCCCACGCGCAGTCGCAAGCCGGCGCGGCGTCTACCCTCATCGCCCCCGGGGCCCGCTCGGACGGCATGGGGCGCGCTTTCGCCGCCGTGGCGAACGACGCCAACATGATCTGGTGGAATCCGGGCGCCATGGCCTTCACGACCGGCCACGACGCGTCCTTCATGTACACGCAGCTCGTCCCCGACCTCGCCGACGACGTGAACTTCTCCTACCTCTCGTACGTGCAGCACGTCGAGGGCTGGGGCGGTCTCGGCGCCGCCATCGGGTACCTCTCCTACGGCAAGACCGAAGGAACCGACACCGAAGGCAACGTGACGGGCGAGTTCAGCTCTTACGAAATCGCGCCGACCATCGCCTACGGCACGGAACTCGCCGACAATCTCGGCTTCGGCGTCGCGCTGAAGCTGGCGCGCGTCGACCTGGCGCCGGCCCTCGTGACGCTCGACGGCCGCGCCGGCCGCGGGACGTCCTTCGCCGCCGACATCGGGACGCTCTGGAAGGTGCCGAAGTGGAAGGCCTCCTTCGCGGCGGTCATCCAGAACCTCGGGCCCGACATCGCCTACATCGACGAGGATCAGTCCGATCCGCTCGGTCGCAATCTCAAGATCGGCGTCGCCTACACGCCCTTCGAAAACGAAGTGCACCGCGTGCTCGTCGCGGCCGACGCGAACCGCTTCCTCCTGCCGGACGAAGTGCTCGGCGTCAGCGTCTGGAACGCCGGCGTGGAGTACGAGTTCAACCGGCTGATCGCGCTGCGCGTCGGCTACATCAGCGATCCGATCGGCACGATCACCGACGCCACGTACGGCCTCGGTCTCACGTACAAGGGTTTCCGCTTCGACTACGCGTCGTTCCCGCAGTCGGAGTTCCTCGATCGCGTGCAGCGTTTCTCGGCCAGCTACCACTTCTAAGCCACCCATCGACGTGGGGCGCCTGAAGCGCTGGATCGTCACGCTACTTCTCGGGAGCCAGGCCTCGTTCGGGGGTCTGGCTCCTTTTGTTTCCCGGGCCGATGCCGCGCCCTCGCCGCCCGCCTCGGGCGCGCCGGGGCCGCTTCGGCGGGGCGAGCCGTGGCGCGTGGCGCGCCCGAAGCCGGAGGCGCTCTCCGCCGCCGACCGGCAGTCCATGAAGACGATCACCGAGCGGCGGATCGCGCTTCGCCGCGCATTCCCGGAACATCTCGGGGGCGGACGCCGTTCGGCCTGGGTCAGCGGGCGAAAGCCGCCACTCCTCGCGCCGAACCGCGCCGGCCGCCTTGAACGGGCGCTCGCCGCGACGGCGGGCGTGCCCGACACCGTTCGACTCCTCGCGCTGCGCGTCGAATTCGACACCGATAGTCTCGGCGGCGCCACGAGCACCGCCGACGGCAAGTTCGACCTCCGGGACGGTTCCGCGCTCGGCATCATCATCGACCCGCCGCCCCACAATCGAAGCTACTTCAACTCCCACCTCGAGGCCCTCGCCCGCTACTTCAAGCAGCAGTCGTACGGGCAGATGGTCATCGAGTACGAGGTCTATCCGAAGACCGAGAACGGCGCCTATCGCCTCGGCGACACGGGGCGCTACGGCCCCTGGACGCTCGGGAGTCAGTCGTTCGCGGAGGCGCAGCGCTTCTTCCGCGACGCCGTGCTGGCGGCCGACGCCACCGACTCGATTCCGTTCGGGGATTTCGACGTCGTGTCGATCTTCCACGCCGGCGCCGATTTCCAATCGGATCTGCTGGGGGACTCGCCGCGGGATCTGCCGACCTTCCAGATCGCGCTCGAGGACTCGGCCGCGGTGAACGGCGGCGCCGTCGGCATCCACGGCGGGCTCGTCATGCCGGAGACCGAGAATCAGGACGGCTTCTACGGCGCCATCAACGGGACGCTCGCGCACGAGTTCGGCCACACGCAGGGGCTCCCGGACCTCTACGACATCTACACGTTCTTCCCGGCGGTCGGCATCTGGAGCAACATGGACTCGGGGTATCTGCTCGGCACCGCGCTCCAGGATTCGAAGACGGGCGCCATCGTCGTCGCGAGCGGCATCATGCCGACCAGCCTCGACCCCTGGTGCAAGTCGCTCCTCTGGCCCGCCGGGCTCGAGTACGTCGATCCGGAGAGCGGGGGCACCTTCCAGGTGAAGGCCACGCAGCTCGACGACCAGCTTCTCTACATTCCGATCGACGGCGACGAGTACTTCCTCGTCGAGAACCGCCAGACCGACTTGAACGGCGACCAGTCGCTCTATCTCGACCGCGACTCGACGACCAACGTCATTCTCGGGCCCGGACTTTCCACCGCCGACACGCTCGACACGACGGGCGACAAGGAATACGACTTCCTCCTGCCGGGACAGGGAATCCTCGCCTGGCACATCGATCCCTCCGTCTTCTGCACCGTGAGCAGCGAGGTGGGCGGCGAAGGGTTCGAGTGCGGGCCGAACGCGAATCCCGACTTCGGCATCAATTCGAATCCGGAACGGCTCGGCGTCGGCCTCATGGAGGCCGACGGCATCCGCGACATCGGCGATCCGGCGTCGTACTACTTCTACGGAAGCCCCTTCGATCCCTACTTCGTGGGGAACCACACCGTCCTCGGCCCCCGCACGAATCCGAGCAGCGGCTCGAACGACGGCGCCTTCAGCCACGTGACGATGACCGTCGAGTCGCCGCCCGCGGTCGACATGTTCGTCTCCGTCGCGTCGTCGATCCGCGTCGACGGCTGGCCGTTCCTGAGCGCGACGGGGCGCGGGCTCGGCGCGCCGACGGCGGGACGGCTCCTTCACGACGGGCGCCCCTCGATCGTCACGGCGGCCGACAGCCTCATCCTCGCGTGGATGGGCGACGGGCGCCCCTACGTGAACGGCCGCGAAAGCGGCGAGTTCATGCCGCTCCCGGCGAAGATCCGGGGGCCGGTCCTCTTCGTCGACTCGCTCTTCCGCCGCAATCCGACGGCGCGTCACGGCGCGGGCGTGCTCGCGACCTGCGACGACGGGAAACTCTACGCGGTCCGTCCCGACTCGCAGGCGGCCGCGCAGGCGATCCCGCTCGTCGGCTGGCCCCCCGTGCTCGGCGATCCCGCCATCGGAGCCACGACCGGTCCGGTGCTCACGCCCGACGGCAACATCCTCGTCGGCGCGAGCGACGGCCGCGTCTTCGCCGTCACGCCCTCCGACAGCGTCTCGATCGCCCCGCTCGTCTCCGCGGCGTGCGACACGCTCCTCGACGGAACGACGCCGGTCACGACCGAAGTCTCCGGAAACCTCGCCGTGGGCCGCTTCCACGGCGTCGGCGGCTACTCCATCGCCTACGCCACGAAAGACGGCTACCTGCGCGTCGTCGACGAACCGGGGAAGGGAGGCGGCGCGATCGACGTGGTCTGGCGCGCGATTTCCGGCGTGAACGACTTCCGCCCCACGCTGCTCGGCGTCGATCTCGACCGCGAGGCCGATCGCGATCTCGAGTTGATCGTCGTCGACTCGCCCCGCGGCGTCGCCCACGCGTTCGACCTCTCCGGCGCGGAGCTCCGCGGCTGGCCGGTCTCGGTCGCCGGGACGCTGAGCGCCCCCGCGGCGGGGGACTTGGACGGCGACGGATTCCCCGAAGTGATCGCGATCGACGACCAGGGCTCGGTGCATCGGTGGAATCGAAACGGTGTCGAATCGCTCGGCTGGCCCGTCTCGCTCGGCTCGCGCTACGGCGCGCTGGCCGGCGGCGGATCGGGCTCGCCGGTGATCGGCGACCTCGACGGCAACGGCACGCAGGACGTGCTGGTGGCGCTCACGAACGGGCTTCTCGTGGCGCTCGACGCGCAGGGGAAGACGCTGAGCGGCTGGCCGCTCGGCATGGAACGCTCGGCGGAGACGACGCCGCTTCTCACGTCGCTCTTCATGCCCTCGATCACCCCCGTCGTCCAGCCGAGGCAGCTCGACGTCGTGGCCGTGGGGGACCGCGGCCAGTGGGACGCCTACCACACGGTCGTCCCGTGGGATTCCACGCTCTTCAGCGAGACCGGCACGAGCCCCGTTCGCCCCTGGATCGGGCTCCACGGGGACCGGCGCCGAAGCGCGGTCCTCGACGACGCGCAACTGGCGGCCCCGGCCGCGCGGGGCGCGCTCGTCGCGAAGGGCTCCTTCTACTGCTTCCCGAACCCCACGCGGAGCAACGAGATCGGGATCGCCTACACGCTCGACGCGGGGGTGACCTCCGTGGAGATCCGGGTGCTCGACCCGACCGGGCTGGTGGTCCGGACCGTCGCCGGGGAGACGGCCCCCGCGCAGAATGTGACGAAATTGGCGCTTCAGGATCTCGCGAGCGGGGTATACCTGGTGCGGATCGAAGCCCGCCGTGGCGCCCTGAACGAGGTCTCGTTCCAGAAGTTCGCGGTTGTCAGGTAGCCCCTCGGAGAGGTATCATTAACTTGTTTGGTGAACCCCACATCCGGCCGGTTCTAGGAAGCCAGATTCTGACCCTACGCCTCGTTCATCGCGCGGTCCTCGCGGGCCTCTTCTCGGTCGCCTTCGCCACCGGCGTTTCCTACGCTTCCGAATTCGACCTCCGGACGAATTCCGTCGGAGAGATTCTCCTCGCCCAGCGCGCCATCGCCGACTCCGTCGTGGAGACGCCGGTCGCGCCCCCGGGCTCCGTTCCGGCCGCGCCGTCGTCGGACGACGATGCGGTGCCGGTCGCGAAGTCGCCCGGCCGCGCGTTCCTGCTCAACATGATCGTGCCGGGCGCGGGGCATCTCTACGCGGGGAACAAGCGCGGATGGATCCATCTCGGACTCGAAGGCGCGACGTGGGTCACCTATCTCTACTATCATGACCGCGGCAAGACGAAGGAAGACGAGTTCGAGGCGTACGCGGACGAGAAGTGGGACTACCAGCGCTGGCTCGACTCCGATCCCGCGAATCCGAATTCCGACGCCGATAACCTGATTCGCGGCTTCATGCAGAACAACCGCCAGCAGTACTACGAGGACATCGGCAAGCTCCCCGTCTATTGGACCGGCTGGGAGGGCTACACCGACCCGCCCGCCGACGCGCCGACGCGCCGCTTCTATTACGGCGTACGGAACGACAGCAACAACTTCCTGAAGAACGCGCGCTACGCCATCGTCGGCGGATTCGTGAACCGAATCGTCAGCGCCGTCGACGTGCTCCGGCTCCTGAAGAATCGCGGCCGCGCGAACCTCGGCAACGACACGCAGATCAAGTTCAACATGCGCACCCGGCCGTTCTCGAACGAAAATGCGCTCAAGATCACGGTCACGCGCCGCCTCTACTAGCGCCCTCGCCGCCGCGCTCCTCGCGCTGATCGCCGCGCCGGCGGCCGCGCGCGAGCCCGCGGAATCGCCCGCGCCCGCGACCTCGCTCGAACTCCCCGCGTCGACGCCCCTCGAACTCGCCGCTCGAGACGGTTCTGAATTCACAGGCATGGCCGCCTGGGCCGCCGCGTCGTTCGAGCGCCAGGACGGCGCCGCCGCGGCGCCGCCCGCGGACGCCGCGCCCGCCTCGCGCCCCGGCAAACGGAAGGCGCTTCTCTACTCGCTCCTCCTTCCCGGCGCGGGCGAATACTCGCTCGGCGCACGCGGGCGAGCCGCCGGATTCTTCGCGGCCGAAGGCCTCATTTGGACGCACTACATCTGGTTTCAGGTGGCGGGGCATCTCCGCCGCGACGACTACATCGAGCAGGCCCAGCTGAACGCGGGCGTGGGGACCGACAGCGAGGACGACAGCTACTGGAAACTGCTCGGGCAGTACGAGCGCTCCAGCGGATCGGGGCCCGGGAGCTACGAGGAAGCGGTCCGCCGCGACGCGCGCGACCAGTTCCCCGACGATCCCGCGGCGCAGGACGCCTACGTATCGGAGAATCTCCCGACGGGCGATCGCGCGTGGAACTGGTCGAGCGCCGAACTCCAGACGGCCTACCGCACGACGCGCGCCTCCTCCAATCGCGCCTTCGACCGCGCGAAGTACTCCTTCGCGGCGGCGATCCTCAATCGCCTCGTGAGCGCGATCGATACGCAGGTCCTGCATCGCCGCTTGGCGAAGGACGGCCAGGCCCGTCTCGACGAGGGGACGAGGCTCCTGGCCGACGCGACGCCCGAAGGCGGCGCGCGCATCACCTTCCTCCGCCGCTTCTAGCGCCCCGGCCTTCGCGCCGGCGGACGGCGACGCGCCCGCCGGGCTCCGGTGACGTCCGGAGGATCTCGACATCGTGAGCCGAACCACCTGGTTGGCCCTCGCGGCCGTCTGTTTCGCCGTCGCCGTCTCCCTCGCGGCCTCCCCGCGCCCCGCCCGCGCGCTCCCGACGCCCGACATCGACGTGCGCGGCCGCACGACCGCGCTTCCGCGCTCGCTCCGCGCCGAACTCCTGCTCGACCGCGATCGGCTTCGCGCGGGCGGCATCGAGCGCCCGTCGCGGCTTGCCTTCGACGAGGAGGGCGCGCTCTACGTGCTCGACGCGCGCGCCCGGCGCGTGGTCCGGCTCGCGCTCCCGCCGCGGGCGGGGACGCCGGCGCGCCCCTCGGCCGCGCCCGACGCGTCGGCCCTCTTCGGCGACGATGCGCCGGCCTCGGCGCTCCCGCACGATCTCGTCGTCGACGCGCGCGGATCGATCCTCATTCTCGACCGCTCGCGCGCGGCCCTCTCCGCGTACGACCGCCGCGCCGCGTACCTCGGCACGCGCGATCTCGATCTTCAATTGGCGGACGACGCCCGCGCGCCGGAGGCGCGGCTCTTGCGCGATCCCTACGGTGATCTCTGGCTCCTCGCCCCGCGGGCGCGCGACCTCGTGCCGCTCGACGCGCGACTCCTGCGCCGCCGCGCCGATCGCTTCCTCACGCCCGAGGAGTCGATCGGCGCCCTGAGCGCCGCGGTCTTCCTCCCGCAGGGCGGCGGCTGGATCGCCGATCGCGAGGCGGGAACGCTCCGGCGCTTCGATGCGACCGGACGCGTCGGCGCGCCGATCGCGGCGGGGGACTCGATCGCCGCGACGCCCACCGACATGGCGGCCGATCCATCCGGCGCGGTCTACGTGGCCGAGCCGACCGGTTCGCGCATCCTCGTCGTCGGGCCCGACGGCGCGCGGCTCCACACGCGCTGGCTCGGAAGCGGCGATCGTTCCTGGCGCCCCGGCGCGATCGCCTGGAGCGCGGACGACCGCGTCGCCGTGGCCGACGAGGCGCGCGGGGAGATCTGGATCCTCACGGTCGATCGGGAGAGCGCCCCGTGAGACGGCGCGCCGGCCGCCTGATCGGCCTGTTCGCGATGTTGGCCGCGGTCTCGGCGCCGGCGGCGACGCCGAGGGTCGCGTTCGCGCGGCCGATCCCCGACGACGCGGCGGCCGCGCCGGCGACCGCCTTGGGTGACTCCCTCGCCGGGGCCGGAGGGGACTCCATCGTGATCCTTCTCCCCGTTCGGCGATCGCCGAGTCTCCTCCTGCTTCGCGCGAGCGCGCCGCTCGCCGCCGCCGCGGCGCTTCCGCCGGGCGCCCGCGAGTCGTGGAGCGCGGCCGGCTCGGACGCCGCCCCGACGCTGCTTCGCCGCGATCCCTTCGACGCCCGGCCCGGCGCGGCGCCCGGCGCCGCCGACGCGAGCGGCGACCGGATCACGGTGAGCGGCTCGAAGTCCTTCGCGGTCGAACTCGGCCGGCGGCGCGACGCCACGCTCTCGCAGGGGCTCGATCTCTCCCTCCGCGGACGGATCGCCGGGGACGTCGACCTCAGCGCGACCTTGAGCGACCGCGCGCTTCCGTTCGAGCCCGACGGCGCCACCCGCGAACTCGACGACCTCGACCGGCTCTCGCTCGCGGTGCGCGCGCCGGGCGGCGAGGCGACGCTCGGCGACTTCCGCCTCGACGCGATGCCGGGCGAATTCGCGCGCGTGAGCCGCGAACTGCAGGGCGTGCGCGGCGCGGCCACGGTGCGCGGGACGCGCTGGGACGTGACGGCGGCCGGCGCGAAGGGGGAACGGCGCTCGGCCGAGTTCCGCGGCGAAGAGGGGAAGCAGGGACCCTACGTCCTCACCGCGCGTGCCGCCGCGAGCGGCGGGGACGGCGGCATCGTGGCGGGGAGCGAGACGGTCTGGCTCGACGGCGCGAAGCTCCGGCGCGGCGCCGACGCCGACTACGTGATGGACTATCCGGCCGGCACGATCAGTTTCACCGTGCGGCGGCCGATCGCCTCGGCGAACCGGATCGCGGTCGACTACGAGGCCGCCGCGGCGAGCTACAAGCGCCAACTCTACGCCGCGGCCACGCGCGGCGGCGATCCGCGCCGCAATTGGTACGCGGCGTATCTCCGCGAGGGCGACGACTGGAAGCGGCCCTTCGGCGCCGAACTGACGCGGGAGGATCGCGACGCGCTCGCCGGCGCCGGCGATTCGACGGGCGCGCCGCTTCCGAGCGGCGTGCGCTACGTCGGGCCGGGCCAGGGCGCCTACGCGTGGGACGAGAGCGACGCCGCCGCGCCGCGCTGGGTCTACCTCGGCGCCGGCGGCGGCGACTACGAGGTCGAGTTCTCCGACGTCGGCGCGGGGCGCGGCGCCTACGCCGACACGGTCGGCGCCGACGCGGTGCGCTACTTCCGCTACGTCGGCGCGACGCTCGGCGAGTTCGCGCCGGGCCGCTCGCTCGCGGTGCCCGCGGCCTCGACGCTCCTCGACGCCGGCGGAACGGCGAAGTTCGGCGACGCGCTATCGCTCGACGCCGAGTTCGCCCGCTCCTCGCTCGATCGAAACCTCCTCAGCGAGCGCGACGACGGCGACAACGGCGGAGTCGCGGCGCGCGCCGCGCTTCGGCTGGAGCCGCGACCGCTTCGCCTCTTCGGGCGGAAGGCGGGCGCTCTGCGCGCCGG
>DASTSZ010000224.1:0-6315 GCA_035760425.1 Candidatus Eiseniibacteriota bacterium
GATGAGCGGCGCAAGGATTCGCGCCGTTTCGTCGGCGAGGAGAATGCCCGCCTTGTGGTGCCCGGCGGCGTAGTAGAGCCCTCGCAGCCGGGCCGACGCGCCCAGGACCGGTAGGCCGTCCTCCGTGCGCGCGGGGTGCCCGACGCGCGCCTCGCGCAGCGCGAGGTCGCGCGATCCGGGGATGAGACGTTCCAACGCCTCTCGAATGCGCGCCGTCGTCTCCTCGCGCGGCGCGGCGTCGAAACTCCCCGCGAGTTCCGGCCCCTCCTTCCATCCTCCCGCCCAGAGCGCGCCGTCGTTTTGCGGTACGGCCCAGACGGAGGGCGACGAGACCGCCCGCTGCAGGAGCGCCGCCCCGCGGGAATCGCGCCCCTCGAGCAGGATCGACTGCCCGCGCGAGGGCCGGATCGCGGAGGGGTCGAGTTCGGGCGCGGCGAGCCGCGCGCTCCAGGCGCCGGCCGCGATCACGATCGAATCGGCGGGGATGCGCCGCGAGCGAGTGCGGACGCCCGCGACGCGCGCGCCGTCCGCTTCCAGCGCGACGACCGTCTCTCGCTCGTACGTGCGGCCGCCGGCGAGGCGAAACGCTTCGACGAGCGCCATGCCGAGCGCCGCGGCGTTCACCCACGCGTCCTCCTTGAGCCAGAGCGCGCCGCGCACGGCGGGGCCGAGGGACCATTCCTTGCGACGCGCGGCCGCGGCGGTGAGCCGCTCCACCGGGAGTCCGTTCGCGCGGTAGCGCGCTTCTCGCGCATCGAGCCTCGCGTCGTCGGAATCGTCGACCGCCGCGACGAGGACGCCGCGCGTCCCGAATCCCAGAGGCACGCCGGAGGCGGCCTCGAGTTCGGCGGCGAACGCGCGCCACGCGCGATGGGCGGGAAGGGTAAGCGCGAGGAGCGCGGGACGATCGGCCGTGACGTCGGGCGCCGCCTGCACGAGCCCCGCCGAAGCCCACCCCGCCGAGCGGCCGCAAATGCCGCGGTCGACGATGGATACGCGGGCCCCGCCGAGCCGCAGGCGCCAACCGAGCGCGAGACCCACCACGCCGCCACCGATGATCAGGATTTCGCCGCTCACGGTGGTATCATGCCACATTCCACATGGCACCCGACCGCCCGACATCCCACGAGCCGGTCGTCCGCATGGACGATCTCTACCCCTGGCGCCCGCCCGAGCGGACCGACGCGCTGGGGCACTATCCCGCGCGCGACAAGGTCATGCCGCTCGCGGAGGCGGTGCGCCGGTTCGTCACGCCCGGCGCGCGAGTCGCGCTCGGCACCTGCCTCGAGCAGATGATCCCTTTCGCCGCGACGCACGAGATCCTCCGGCAGGGCCGGCGCGCGGGTTCGAGCGACGGCATCGGCGATCTCGATCTCGTCGGACCCGTCTCCGACATCTGCTTCGATCAGTTGATCGGCGCGGGCCTCGCGAAGCGCGTGACGGCGGCGTGGGTCGGGAACGTCATGATGGGTTCGGCCTACTCGTATCGCCGCGCCGCCGAGCGCGGCGAGCCGCGGCCGATCGAGATCGTGGAGTTCTCGAACTACACCCTCGCGCTCGCGCTCCATGCGGCGGCCATCGGCGCGCCCTTCATCCCGACGCGGAGCGCGCTCGGCTCGGACATCCTGACGCGCAATCCCTATCTCGCCGTCATCGAGGATCCGATCGGGGGCGGGCCGGTGTTGGCGGTGAAGCCGCTGACTCTCGACGTGGCGATCGTGCATGCGCAGCGCGCCGACACGCATGGAAACGCGGCGATGTGGGGGAGTCTCGGCATCACCCCGGACGCCGCGCGCGCGGCGCGTGCGGTGATCGTCACCGCGGAAGAGATCGTGACGCCCGAGCAGCTGCGGCGCGATCCGAATCGAGTGGTGATCCCGGGCCTCGTCGTCGCGGCCGTCTGCGAAGCCCGCTGGGGCGCGCATCCGTCGCCCGCGCAGGGCTACTACCGCCGCGACCACGAGGCCTACGTCGCGTACCACCAAGCGACGAAACTCGCCGAGGGCTACGCCGCATGGAAGCGCGAGTGGGTCGACGGCGTGCCCGATCTCGCGTCCTATGTGGCGAAATTGGGGAACGAACGCGTGCACGCGCTCATCCCCGCCGAACACCGCTTCGCGGAGCCGGTGGACTATGGCTACTAGCGGAACGCTGACCTCGAACGCGACGGCGGCGATCGCCGCGGGCGCCGCGCCGGACGCGCGCGACGGCTCGCCCCGCCGCCGGACCGTCGACGTTCGCCCCCTCGTTCGTGAGCTTCCCGCCGCGTGGACGCCCGATCGCGTGGCCGCGGTGCTCGAGCGCCTGCCGCACGCCGTCTTCTTCGAGAGCGCGGGCGCCGATCTGGAATCGGGCGCCTGGACGCTCCTCGCGTTCGACCCGCTCTGGCAGGTGGAAGTGCGCGACGGTCGCCTTCGCCGCGTGCTCGGCGTCGGCGCCGGCTCGGCCGGCCCGCGCGAGGCGCGCGAGTCGGGCGCGCATTCGCTGCCGCCGCCGCGAGACCGGGGCGATCTCGGCCCCGCGCTCGAAGGGCTCGCGGCGAACTGGCCCGCGCCGGTCGCGTACGCCGCGCCGCCTCCGATTCCGTTCGCGTCGGGACTGGCGGGCTCGCTCGCCTTCGACTTCAAGGACTTCTTCGAGCGCTATCCCTCCCGCGCGCGGCGGGAGTGGCCGCACCCCGATCTCCTGCTCGGATTCCACGACGTCGTCTTCGGCTGGCGCCGTGAAACGGGCGAAGCCTGGGCGGTCTCCACCGGATTCGACGGGGTCGCCGCCGACGCCGCGCGCGCGTCGGCGCGGCTCGACGCCGCGTTCGCGCGGCTGCGCGAGGCGTTCGACGCCGTTCCCGATTGGGCCGCGGCCGCGCTCGTCCGTCCCGACGAGCCGACCTGGGGCGCGCTCACGCCGATCGCCGCGAGCGACTTCACGCGCGACGGCTATCTCCGCGCGGTGGAGCGCGCGCTCGAGCACATCGCCGCCGGGGACATCTACCAGGTGAATCTCTCGCAGCGCTTCTGGGTCGAACCCGCGCCCGCGCCGGCCGCGCTCTATCGCCGGCTCCGCGCCGTGGCCCCGGCGCCCTTCCTCGCCTACACCGCCCTCCCGGGCGGCGGCGGGATCGCGTCGTCCTCGCCCGAGCGCTTCTTCTCCATCCGGGGCGCGCGCATCGAGACGTGGCCGATCAAGGGCACGCGCCCGCGCGGACGGTCGCCGGAGGAGGACGCGGCGCTCGCCGAGGCGCTCCGCCGGAGCGAGAAGGACCGCGCGGAGAATTTGATGATCGTCGATCTCGCGCGAAACGACCTCGGCCGGATCTGCCGCCTCGGCTCGGTCCGCGTGCCGTCGCTCTGGGAAGTGGAGACGCACTCGAACGTCCATCACCTCGTCTCGCGCGTCGTGGGCGAGTTGCGCGAGGACGTGGGGCCGGTCGACGTGCTCCGCGCGCTCTTCCCGGGCGGGTCGGTCACCGGCGCGCCGAAGATCCGCGCCGTCGAGATCATCGACTCGCTGGAGCCCGTTCGCCGCGGCGTCTACACGGGCGCGGTCGGCTACTGGGACGCGTCGGGCGACGCCGACTGGAACATCGCCATCCGCACCGTCACCGTGGGTCGCGGCGCGGCGTCGTTTCACGCGGGCGGCGCGATCGTGGCCGATTCGACGCCGGAAGGGGAATACGAGGAGACGCTCGTGAAGGCCAGCGGGATGATGCGGGCGTTGGGCGTTCGGCGGGCGGGGTAGTCGGCGCCCGCCACGTTACGGGGGCGCTAGCGGTCCTTCCACTTCGGTTCGCGCTTCTCGAGGTAGGCGCGGATGCCCTCGCGCGCGTCCTCGGTCTTCATCAGTTCGTCCACGTAGAGCCGCTCGATCGACGTCATCGCCTCGCCGGTCCGCATCTCCTCGCCCATCCGAAGCGCGCGCTTCGCCAGCCGCAAGGCCGCCACGCTCTTCTCGGTGAATAGCGAAACGTAGCTGGCGACGGCCGCGTCGAGCGTCCCGCGCGGCGTGAGGACGTTCACGATCCCCAGCGCCTTCGCTTCGGCGGCCGTGATCGGCTCGCCGGTGAGGACGAGTTCGTAGGCCTTCTGCGGCGTGATCAGGTGCGGCAGCATCGCCGCCGCGACGGGCGGCAGGCAGCCGAGCCAGATCTCCGGGAGCCCGAACGACGATCCCTCCTCCGCCACGATCATGTCGCAGGCCAGCGCCAGCTCGAATCCGCCGCCAAGCGCCACGCCGCGCACGCCCGCCACCGTCACGAAGGGAAGATTGCCGATGGCGCGAATGATGGCGTGAAAGCGCTCCAGCATCTCCGGCGCCTGCTCGGGCGTGTGGATCTTGATGTCGACGCCCGCCGACAGCGCCTTGTCGCCGCTCGAGGTGAGGACGAGCGCGGCCAGTCCCGGCTCGCGCGCCGCCTGCGCCACCGCGGCCGCGAGCGCCTCCATCATGGGGACGTCGAGGATGTGGAGCGGCGGCCGGTCGAGCGTGAGGCGCGCGACGCGCCCATCCACGGCGAAGGAGACGAGGTTCGCGGCGGTGCGAGTCATGTCTCAACCCTAGCAGAGGGTCCGGGCGGCCGATCTACTTTTTCGCTAGCACCAAGGGCGTATCGAGGGCGCGCTTCACCCGCAGGAGGAAGTCCCGCACCTCGGCCGACTTCGCCGCGGGGACGATCGACCTCGGAAGCTCCGTGACGCGCTCGATCGCGACTTCGTCGCCCTCCACCCGGACGGTCGCCGTATAGCGCCCGTATGGCCCCTCGATCGCCACGGGAGCCGGCGTTCCTTCCAGGGCATACCCCGGGGGAAGCGTCAGCCGCACGATATCCGATCCCGCGAAGCGCGGGATCCGCATCGGGAGGCTCCTCGACGCCTGGGATGGAAGCGTCACCTCCATCGTCGTGAGCCGCCCCGTCTCGAGAATGATGAGGCGCCCGCCCATCGTTCGCCCGAACTTCGGGATTCGGAACGCCGCGCGGATTCGATAGCGGTCGTCGTCGGGCGGGTCCGACTGCGCGAAGGAATCGACCGCGGCGGTCGCGACCGCCGAGCAGAGCCAGAGATCGGGGGCGTTGGCGAGTCCCGCGCTCCCGCGCTCGCGCGACCGCATGCGCCACATCGCCGCGCTCGAACCGCTGGCGACGATCTCCACGCGGCCGGCGATCGATCCGTCGGGCGCCACGCTCGCCTCGTACCGCCGGCGGTGGCGGCCGCGATCGGGCGGCGCGACCGGCACGCGGATGAGCGCGCCGCCGGCGGGCGCGATCAGGAGCGCCAGCCCGCCCTGTTCGGGATCGGGCAGACTCCCCCAGCGCGTGGCGATGTCGGTGGGATCGAATAGCACCAGACGGCCGAGCGAAGGCGACTCGATCGCGCACGCCGCGCTGTCGTCGCTTCGCGCCGCCACGATGCAGTGGTTGAATTGACCGGGCGTCGGCCACGAGGGGGTGACGTAGTCGGGATCGAACGCCGAGATCGCGCAAAGGTAGGACTCGATGCCGAGCGAGCGCAGCATGGCGCGCATCAGGTTCGACTTGTCCTTGCAGTCGCCGTAGCCCCTTCGCAGGACTTCGTCCGCCGCGTGGGGGATGTAGCCGCCGCCGCGCGAAAGTCCCATCTGAATCGAGATGTAGTTGACCGACTGGCAGTACTCCGCAACGGCGCGGATCTTCTCGTTCGTCGTCGCGGCGCGCGAGGTCACCTGGCGGGCCTTCGCTTCGATCGCGGGCGTCGGGAGGCCGTTCGGTTCCGCCGCCTGGTGGAGCCAGGCCGAGACCTCGGCCCAATCGCCGAAGGTCCGCATCGTCTCGGGAGGCGAACCGGGCGGCGGTGACGCGCCCACGACGAGCCGCGCCGCGAGCGACGATAGCGGCGGCGAGTAGGCTTCGTTGGGAATGGCGCCCAGCTCCGCGCGACTCCAGGTCCAGAGACCGTCCGCGACGCGCGGCGCGAGCGAGTCGGCGTTCATCATGGCCGCGCGCACGCTCCATCCCGGCTGCGGCCGAAACGTGAATTCCGACTTGAGCGTCGGAAGTCCGTCCTGGAAGTACCACTCGAACTGCGCGAATGCGGCGCGCCGTTCCACGAGCGTCTCCCACGCGAACGTCGATCCGGGTACGGCGTCGTCCTCGCCGGAGAGGGAGATCGCTCGCGCCTCATTGACCATGTCGTTTCCGGCGAGCGAGAGATCGACCGACGCCTTGTTCGAGAGCTGGCGCGCCGGGCCCGAGGGCGGAACGATCCAGGCCTTGAGCGAGCGGACCTTGCCGCCGTCGGTCCGGTACTCGGCCGTGGCGACCGCCTGGCCGCTGCCGTCCCG
>DASTSZ010000225.1:0-3640 GCA_035760425.1 Candidatus Eiseniibacteriota bacterium
TGGGCGTCGAAGTGGGGACGGACGTAGACGACGTGGCAGAGCGGCCAGAGGCAGCCGTTCGTGAAGCGCCGGAATTCGGCCTCGCGCTCGGCCGAGTCGATCCAGAGCCGCTGGAGCGTGTAGCGCTCATCGCCCGGGGGAACGGTCACGCGGCCGGCGGCGTCGACGACGTCGCGGTCGGCGTCGCCCGACGCTTGCGCGACCCAGGTGGCGCCGGTGGCGCGCGCCACCGAATCGAGCGCCGACGCGAGACCGCCGGGGCTTCGCACGACGCGAATGCCGCCCTCGGAATGGACGTGCTGGTAGGGCTCGCGGCAGGACGCGATGACGACGCGCGCGCCCTGGCAATAGTCGCGCGCGCTCACGGCGAGATCGGCCGACGTGGTCTGCGTACCTAATTCACCGCGAAGGATTTGGCGCGACGCGGCTCGATTCAGGGCGCGCGAAATTCGCGGCCCGATTTGGGACGACAGTGGCCCCATAGGGACACCTCCCGGGCGTCGCCGCTGCAATTCGGTGCCACGCAGCGCCGATCCCTGTGTCGACCCCCCACTTACGCGTTAAAGCCAGAAGCGTGCCGCCCGACCGGCGCGCTGGAGTATTCTCCCTTCGTCGCCTGACATCGATTCTGCGCTTCCCGGGCGATTCGCACACCGAAAATCGAGGGGAATTTCATGAACGACGCCAGACCGCCGGCCGCGGAAACGACGCCCGCCGATCCCTACGAGACGCACCTGGACATCCTGCACGGCCCGCTCGAGACGATCGACGTGCGCGCGCTGGCCGCGGCCTGCACGCATCCGTGGTGGAATCAGACGCTCTGCAAGGTGAACGACTCCGTGGTGCGGCTCGGCGTCGTGCAGGGCGATTACCACTGGCACAAGCACGACGACGAGGACGAGTTCTTCTATGTGGTGGAGGGGGAGTGGATCATCGATATGGAGTCGACATCGGTGACGCTCGGCCCGGGGCAGGGATTCGTCGTGCCGAAGGGCGCGCGGCATCGCCCGCGCGCGCCGAAGAGGACGGTCATCCTCATGGTCGAAGGGGCGGGCATCGTCCCGACCGGGGATCCGGCCTGAGATGAAGACTCGACGTCGGGCATCCACGCGGCCAGCCGCTTCGCGGCGCCGCCTCGCCCTGCTCACGTGCCTCCTCGCGCTCGCCGCCGTCCCCGCCGCGGCCCAGACGCACGACATGTCGCACATGGGTCACGACATGGCGGCGATGGAGCATCACCACGAAGGGGGCATGAACGCGATGTACGGCCCCTACCCCATGACCCGGGAGGCGTCGGGCACGTCGTGGCAGCCCGACCTGGCGCGTCACGAGGGGATTCACGCCATGAAAGGCGCGTGGATGTTCATGCTCCACGGCTTCGCCGACGTCACGCTGAACGATCAGGGCGGTCCGCGCGGCGACGAGAAGGTCTTCGGCAGCAACATGCTCATGGGAATGGCGCAGCGGTCGCTCGGTCCGGGGCGGCTCGGGTTTCGCGCCATGCTCTCCGCCGAGCCGGCGACGATCGGGAAGGAAGGCTATCCGCTCCTGTTGCAGACCGGCGAGACCGCGGACGGCGTGACGCATCTCATCGACCGCCAGCATCCTCACGATCTCTTCATGGAGCTCGCGGCGACGTACAGTCTCTCGCGCGGGAATCGCTCGCTCTTCCTCTACGCGGGCCTTCCCGGCGAGCCGGCGCTCGGTCCGCCGGCGTTTATGCACCGGTTCTCCGGCGCCGCGTTTCCGCAGGCGCCGATCTCGCACCACTGGCTCGACTCCTCCCACATCACGTTCGGCGTGCTGACGGCGGGCGTCGTGGTCGGCCGCGCGAAGTTCGAGGCGTCGGCCTTCCGAGGCCGCGAGCCCGACGAGGCGCGATGGAACATCGAGTCGCCCGAGTTGGACTCGCACTCGTTCCGCGTCTCGCTCAACCCCTCGCCGGGGTGGTCGCTCCAAGCGAGCCGGGGGCGACTGACGAGTCCCGAGGAACTCGAGCCCGAGATCGACGTCGATCGAACGACGCTCTCCGCGACGCACGCCGCCGACTGGGGCGCGGGGCACTGGGAGTCGACGATCGCCTGGGGGCGGAACAAGAGCCGCCCCGGCCCGACGCTCGACGCCGTGGCGGTCGAGTCGGCGTTGAAGTGGCGGGACGCGCATACCTTCTTCGCGCGGGTGGAGCGGGCGGAGAAGAACGAACTCTTCGCGGAGGGCGAGTCGCGGGAAGGCGAGATCTTTTCGGTCGGGCAGGCGAGCGCGGGATATCGATTCGACTTCTGGCGTCGAAAGCACGCCGCGACCGGAATCGGGGTTTTCGGGAGTGTTTCCCTCGTCCCGTCGAGCATCCGGGACGTCTACGGCGACAATCCCGCGTCGGGGATGCTCTTCCTTCGAACCGACCTTCGTTAGCCGCGGCGCGCGCCGCGCGCGGCGTGCGGTGTCGGTGCCGCGCCGCGTGCCGCTCTGATTCCCCCGGAGCCGGGCGCGGACGCGATGGGCGCGTCCGGCCCGCTCCAGATCCGGCCCCCCTCAGCTAGGGCCGGACGACCAGTTTCCCGGACTGGCGACCCTGCGCGCCGGCGCCGCCGGCCGCCGGAGCCTCCACCAATCGCGGATTGTTCGTGTGAAGCATCGCCTCCTCGCGGGAGATCTTCCCGGAGGCGAAGAGATCCATGATCGCCTGATCGAGGGTCTGCATGCCGTGCTGCGTGCCGACCTGCATGACGCTCGCGATCTGCGTGGTCTTGCCTTCCCGAATCAGATTCCGAAGCGCCGGCACGCCGACCAGGACTTCCAGCGCCGCCGCGCGTCCCTTGCCGTCGGCCGTCGGCAGCAGCGTCTGCGCGATCACCCCTTCGAGCGACTCGCTCAGCATGGTGCGAATCTGCGACTGCCGGTCGGCCGGGAAGATGTCGATGAGGCGGTCGACCGTCTTGGCCGCCGAATTCGTGTGAAGCGTGCCGAAGACGAGATGCCCCGTCTCCGCCGCCGTGATGGCGAGCGCCGTCGTCTCGAGGTCGCGCAACTCGCCGACCAGGAGAATGTCCGGATCCTCGCGGAGCGCGCTTCGAAGCGCCGCCGCGAAACTCTCCGTGTGGGAGCCGACCTCGCGCTGCTGCACGAGGCACTTCTTGCTCTCGTGCACGAACTCGATCGGGTCCTCGATGGTGATGATGTGGCCCTGCCGGTTCTCGTTCACGTAGTCGATCATCGCGGCGAGCGTGGTCGACTTGCCGCTTCCGGTCGGCCCCGTGACGAGCACGAGCCCGCGATCCTTCATGGCGAGTTCGCGGAGGATCGGCGGCGTGCCGAGTTCGTCGAGCGTGCGGATCTTCGTGATGATGACGCGGTAGACGGCCGAGATGCCGTGGCGCTGCCGGAAGACGTTCGCCCGGAAGCGGGCGAGGCCCGGCAATTCGAACGCGAAGTCGATCTCCGAACCGGCGTCGAACGCGCGGCGGTGGTCGTCGGTCATGACGGAGAAGATGAGGTCCCGCGCCTGGGCGTCCGCGAGCGGCGGCGCCTGCGAGCGGACCATCTTCCCGCGAAGCCGGACGAGGGGCGGCTGCCCGGTGGCGAGGTGGAGGTCCGAACCCCCGGCCTCGAGGGTGGCCTTCAACAGAGCCGGCAGATCGAG
>DASTSZ010000226.1:0-13561 GCA_035760425.1 Candidatus Eiseniibacteriota bacterium
CTTGTTGTGAGTGACGACGATGAACTGCGTCTTCTCGCTGAAGTCGCGGAGCAGGCGGACGAAGCGCTCCACGTTCGCGTCGTCGAGCGGCGCGTCGGGCTCGGGCTCCTGCGAGATGGAGACCGATTCGATCTCGGTCGGCCGCTCGCGGTTCCAGCGGACCGAGACGAGCTTCGAGACGCCCGGCTCCTGCATGGTCACGCCGTAGAGGCAGTCGGCCGTCTCCATCGTCTTCTTGTTGTGAGTGACGACGATGAACTGCGTCTTCTCGCTGAAGTCGCGGAGCAGGCGGACGAAGCGCTCCACGTTCGCGTCGTCGAGCGGCGCGTCGACTTCGTCGAGGATGCAGAAGGGGCTCGGCTTCACGAGGTAGATCGCGAAGAGGAGCGCGATCGCCGTCAGCGCCTTCTCGCCGCCCGAGAGGAGCGAGATCGACTGCGGCTTCTTCCCCTTCGGGCGCGCCAGGATCTCGATCTCCGCTTCGAGCGGATCGTCGCCCGTGAGGAGGAGCTGGCACTCGCCGCCTTCGAAGAGCGTGGTGAAGACCTGCTGGAAGTTGAGATTCACCTGATCGAACGTCGTCTTGAAGAGTTCCGACGCGCTCTGGTTCACCTTCTCGATCGCCTCGAGCAGCTGCTGGCGGGCGTCTTCGAGATCCTTCCGCTGGCCGGTGAGGAAGGAGAGGCGCGTGCGGCGCTCCTCGTAGTCCTGCACGGCGAGCAGGTTCACCGGGCCGAGCCCGCGGAGCTTCTCCTGCAGCGTGCGGAGACGTTCGCGGCGTTCGCCCTCGGTGGCGCCCGGCGCGAGGGGGGCGCCCGGCGCGGTCGAATCGGCCGGTTCGTCGCCCCGGTCGACGATCGCCTCGTCGGCGACGCGCGCGTCGTCCTCGGCGCCCTCGTCGCCGCCCATTCCCTCGCCCTCTTCCAATTCCGCCAGCGCGCCGGACGATTCCACCTCGACGAGCGCGGTCGGCGCGACGTAGCCGGCGAGTTCCAGTTCGTATTCGTTCCAGACGCGCTCGGTGAGCCGGCGGATGTCGCCGTCGGCCTCGGCCTGCTCCAGGTCGGCGCGATGGATCTGCTCGGTCAGCGTTCCGTGCTCGCGGCGGAGGTCGCGCGTGCGCGCCTCGATGTCGTCGGTGGCGCCCTTCACCTCGCCGAAGCCCTCGCGCGCCTTCTGGAGCGTCACTTCGCGCTCCGTCTTCCGCTCGATTTCGAGCGCGAGTTCCGCTTCGCGCTCCCCGGTCAGCGTCTCGGTCTCGCGAATGCGCCGCTCGGTCTCGGCCGCCTCCTCGAGGCGGTTGCGGATCTCCCGCTCCGCCTCCTCGGCGCTCACGCGGAGCCGTTCGATCTCGCGCACGGTCGTCTCGAACGCGGCGCGCGTGCGCGTCGCCTCGATGCGCGTCTCGGCGTGGAGGGCCGTGACGCTCTCCCGCTCCTGCTCGAGCGCGCGGAACTCCGCCTCCTCGCGTGCGAGCACTTCATCCACGCGTCCCCGTTCCTCTTCCGCCGACTGGAGCGCGCGATTCGCGACGTCGGCCTCGGCCAGGGCGCGGGCGATGTCGCCCGCCACCGACGCGAGCGCCGCCTCGAGCGAGGAGGCGGCCTGCCCCATCGCGTCGCCGCGGATCGTCTGCTCGGCGCGCCGCGATTCCTGCGCGCGGTGGCCCTGCTCGGCCGCCACCAGGCGGCGGTTCGCGCCTTCGAGCGTCTCCTGCGAACGGGAACGCTCGGCGCGAAGCGCCTCGGACATCGCGACCGTCTCGGCGAGCGAGGCCGAGGAGCGCTCCAACTCCCGCGCCAGGTCGACCAGCTCCTCCTCGCGGCGAAGGACCGAGCCGGCGCGCGTGGCGCCGCTTCCGCCCTGGACGATGCCGGGGCCGACCACCCGCTCGCCCTTCGGCGTGACGAAGTGGAGCCGGTGCTGCGGATACTGCTCGATCAATTGGAGGCCGACTTCGAGCGAGTCGACGACGACGATCCAGGAGAGGAGGAAGCCGGCCAGGGCGACGTAGCCCGGCTCGAAGCGGACGTGATCGAGGAGCGCCCCGCGAACGCCGGGGGCGGCCAGGATCTCGTCCGGGATGATGGCGGCGCGCGCGCGCGACAGGCGGTCGAGCGCGACGAACGTGGCCCGCCCTTCGCCCGACTGCTGGAGCGAGGCGAGCGCGGAGAGCGCCGCGTCGGTCCGCTCGGCCACGATGAACTGGACCGCCTCGCCGAGCGCCGCTTCGAGGGCCACGAGCCATTCGCCCGAGGCGTGGAGCACGTCGCCGACCGTCCCGAGGATCCGGTCGGGCCGCGTCGGCCCCGCCACGAGCCAGCGGACGCTGGCGTCGTACCCCTCGTAGGTCTCCTTCAACTCCTTGAGCGTCTTGTAGCGCGCTTCGAGCGCGGCGTAGGACTCGCGCGCCCGCTTCTCCACTTCGTCGTGCGTCGCGAGGCGGCGTTCCACGTCCACGAGGGCGGCCTGCGCCTCCTCCACGGAGCGGCGCGCGGCCTCGGTCTCGCGCCCCGTCGTTTCGAGCGCGCGGGTGATCTCCTCGATGGTGGCCTGGAGCGCTTCCTGGTCGCGGGCGAGCGACGCGCGCTGCGCGGTCAGCTCGTCGCGGCGAAGGGAGAGTTCCTCGTGGCGCGTGAGGAGCGCCCGGGCGCTCGACTCCTGCTTCACGCGCGCCTGGAAGAGATCGAGCGAGAGCTGTTTCCGCTCCGTGAGCGCGCCGCGGCGCTGGTCGAGGACCGGACCGAGGTCGGCGAGCTTCACGCCGAGCCCGAGTTCCTCCTCTTCCTTCTCGCGCGCGACCGTCTCGAGCCGTGTGCGCTCCTCGGCGAGCCGGGCGGCGGCGTTGCGAACTTCCTCGACGCTCGCCTGAAGCCGCGCCGACTCCGAACGGGCGTGCTCCAACTTCTCCGCGAGCCCCGCCCGGCGCTCCTTCAGGACCGAGACTTCGTTGAGCAGCGCGGAGCCGCGCGCTTCGTGCTCGGCGAGCGCCTCCTGCGCGAGCCGCACTTCTCCCTCGCGCTTCAGGAGTTCGAGCTTCAGCTCCTCGAGCTCCGCGTCCTGGCGGGCCAGGGCGCCGGCGAGTTCGGTGCGGCGGTTCTCCACCGCGATCCGCTCCTGGCGGAGCGCGGCGGTACCGGCCATGAGCCGGTCGTACTGCTCCTTCGCGAGCCCGAGGTCGAGGCCCTTGATCTCGTCGCGGAGCCGGCCGTAGCGCCGCGCCTTCCCGACCTGGCGGGCGAGCGAGCGGACTTCGCGCTCGATTTCGCCGATGACGTCGCCGACGCGCGTCAAGTCGGTGACGGTGAGGTCAAGCTTCTGGAGCGCCTCCTTCTTCCGCGTCTTGTAGCGCATGATCCCGGCCGCCTCCTCGAAGAGGAAGCGGCGATGGCCGCTCTCGTCGGAGAGGACGTTGTCGACCATGCCGCGCTCGATGAGCGAGTAGGCGTGCGAGCCCATGCCGGTGTCGAGGAAGAGATCGCGCACGTCGCGGAGACGGCAGACGTTCTTGTTGATGCTGTATTCGCTCTGGCCGCTCCGGAAGGTGCGCCGCGCGATCGTCAGTTCGGTGAACTCGGAGGGGAGGACGCCGCGATTGTTGAACATCGTCAGCGAGACCTCGGCCATGCCGAGCGGCTTCCGCTGCGCGGAGCCGGTGAAGATGACGTCCTCGAGGGTGTCGCCGCGGAGGTGGCGCATGTTCTGCTCGCCCAGGACCCAGCGGATGGCCTCCACGATGTTCGTCTTTCCGCTGCCGTTCGGGCCGACGACCGCCGTGATGCCGGGGCCGAAGTCGACGCGAACGCGCTGCGGGAAGGACTTGAAGCCCTGGATGTCGAGTCGCTTGAGGAACACGGCTTACCTCGAAGTGGAGGGGAACGCGTGGGCCCGATCGACCCACTTATTGCGCAAGAGCCAAGATGCGTACGCGGTCGCCTCGTCCTCGGTGGCGAATCGCCCGACGAAGACGCGATACCAGCCGGAGCCGTCCGACGCGGTTTCGAACCAGGCGTCGAGCCCCTTCAAACGGAGATCGCGCACGATCGGCGCGACCTTCTCTTCCGAACGGAACGACGCGACGTGGACGCGGAAGCGCTTGCCGTCCGCGGGCGGCGCGGTCGTGAGCGGCGTGTTCGTGAGGGCGCTCGTCCCGGCGCCGAGCCCGGCGGTGACCGGCGCGGAGCTCGCGGCTCCCGGGGCCGACGCGGCGCCCGGCGCGGGCGTCTCGGTCTCCGGCGCGGCGAGCACCGACTCGTCCCCGCTCGTCCTCGTCTCGGACGACGAGGCGGCGGCGATGCGATCGCCGCGCGGGGCGAGGAAGACATACCAGGCCGAGACCGCGGCGACCACGACCAGCGAGGCCGCGATGCCGAGCCCGAGCCAGCTGTTGGCCTGCGAACGGCGGCGTCCCGCGCCTCGCCCGCCCGCGCGCACTTCGCGCTCGAGCGCGGCGGCAAGGGCCGACTCGGCCGCATCGTCGGTTTCGGCGGCGGAGGATCGGGGCGGTGCCGCGGCTGGCGCGACCGCGGCGCGTGGGGCCGGGGCGGGCGCGCTCGGCGCGGTCGAGGCGACGTTCGGCGCGGGGGGCGCAACCGGGTTCGGGGCGGGCGCGGCGACCTTGGGCGCGACGGGCGCGGCCGGGGCAGGCGCCGACGCGACGACGCTCGGCGGGACCGGCCCAGGCGTCGCGCTCGGCGCGACGGCGGGACGCGCGGCCGGCGCGGCCGGACGGGCGGGCGCCGGCGCGGCCTGCGCCGCCTCGATCGCCACGCAGCCGATGATCGGCGCGTCCGAGCCCCAGAGTTCGAGGAAGGCGTCGCGGAGCTCCGCGCGGTTCACGCGCTCGACGGAGGCCGTGAGGAGCACCGCGTCCATGCGCTTCGAGAGGCGGCCCGTCAGTCCCTGGCGGTCGAGGAGCGGCGCGACGTAGAGCGTCACGTCGGCGCGGGCGGCGAAGACGCGCGCGGCGCGCTCCCACTCGGGGTGCTCGGCCAAGCGGCCCTCGTCGAGCGGATGCGTTCCGGGCCCGACGACCCAGAGCGAGCCGGCCACCACTTCCCACGCGACGCGCTGGAACGAGCAGCCGTACTCGAGTACGTCGATCAGGCCCTCGGCCGGCTCCCCGACGCCCCGCACGATCGTCGGGTTCCAGCCGTCGACGTCGACGACCGCCACCTTGAGGCCGCGCCGGCTCCAGGCCCGCCCGAGGGCGAGTCCGACCGCGAAGCACTCCGGATCGTGCGGAAATCCGGCGAGGAGGAGCGAGCGGAGCGTCAGCGACTGGCGCGTCTGCGCCAGATTTTCGACGATCGGCTCGAGCGCGCCGGCCGTGCTGGCCTCGAGAAGGCGCGAAAGCGAGGCGCCCGTCGCGAGCGGCGCGACCGAGGCGCTCCCGAGGAGCGGCAGATTCACTTCCCGCGCGAACGCGGACGGAGTCGGATAGCGTTCGGCGTCCGTGGCGACGACGTCCATTACGTCTCCCGGTCGAGCGCGGCGGCGAGGGCGGTAACGAGCCGCGGCACCTCGCGCGACGCGACGGTTCTCATGTCGAGCAGTAGGCGATTCGACTCCACGCGCCCGATCACCGGGTCGGAACCCGTCCGGAGCGCGCGTGCCAGGTCGCCGACGCGCCCGCGAACGGGGCGCAGCGACAAGGCGAACGAGGGAACGCGAGCGAGCGGGAGCGCGCCCCCGCCTACTTCGCCGTCGCAGGCTACCACCTCCGCGCCCGCTCGAACAGCCCGTTCCGCGCCCAGCAATCGAAGCGCGCGGCGGGCGCGCGCGCGGACCGACGCGGCCGATTCGCCGAGCATGCGGAGGACCGGAATCGCCTCGGCGGCGCGGCCCGGATCGCGATAGATCCGGAGCGTCGCCTCGAGGGCGGCGAGGGTCAGCTTGTCGGCGCGGAGCGCCCGCGTGAGCGGATTCGCCTTCGCGGCCGCGACCATCGCTTTCGTCCCCGCCAGGATGCCCGCCTGCGGTCCGCCGAGGAGTTTGTCCGCGCTCGCGGTGACGAGCGGGACGCCCGCCGCGAGCGCGTCCTTGGCGAGCGGCTCGCCGGGGAGGCCGAAGCGCGTCATGTCGAGGAGCGCGCCCGATCCGACGTCCTCGATGAGCGCGACCTTTCGACGGCGCGCCAGGCGGACGAGGTCCTCGCGCGGCACCTCCGCCGTGAAGCCGACGATCGCGAAATTGCTCGGATGAATGCGGAGGATGGCGCCGGTCGACGGAGCGAGCGCCCGTTCGTAGTCGCGGAGGCGCGTCTTGTTGGTCGTCCCGACCTCGCGGAGCGTCGCGCCCGCCCGCTCGAGAATCTCGGGAATGCGGAACGAGCCGCCGATCTCGACGAGTTCGCCGCGGGAGACCACCGCCTCCTTCCCCCGCGCGAACGTATTGATGGCGAGGATCATGGCGGCCGCGTTGTTGTTCACGACGAGCGCGGCGGGCGCGCCGAGAATCTCGCGGAGGAGCGGCTCCAGGTGGCTCATGCGCGAGCCGCGCTCGCCCCGCGCGAGGTCGAATTCCAGATTCGTGTAGGCGCCGGCCGTCGCGGCGAGGGCCGCCACGACCTCGTCGGCAAGCGGCGCGCGCCCGAGGTTCGTGTGGACGATCACGCCGGTGGCGTTCAGGACGGGACGGAGACTCGGCCGCATGGCCGCCTCGGCGCGCGCGGCGGCGTCCGCGGCGATCGCGGCGGCATCGGGCGGCGCGGACGCGGACGCGGCGGCAGCGGCAGCGGCGGCCGCGGCGCGCGACTTCGACCCGGCGCTCCCGGCCAGGGCGCCGCGCGCGGCGGCCACCGCCTCGCGCGCGGCCGCGACGAGGAGCGCCCGCGGCACGCGCCCCGCGAGCGCTTCGAGAGGGCCCGATTTCAAGAGCGCGTCGACCGACGGAAGCCGCCGCAGCGACGCCTCGGCGCGCGCGCCCGGCCTCGGGCGGGCGGTCACGCCGCGCCTCCTCCCAGGTAGCACTCCTGCACGTAGGGATTGTCGAGGAGCGAGGCGGCGCGATCGGTCAGCTTCACCGCGCCGGTCTCGAGCACGTAGCCGACGTCGGCCACGGCGAGCGCCTGGCGCGCGTTCTGCTCCACGAGCACGATGGTGGTGCCGCGCTCGCGGATCTCCCTCACCACCGTGAAGATTTCCCGCACGAGAATCGGCGCCAGTCCGAGCGACGGCTCGTCGAGCAGGAGGAGCGTGGGGCGCGCCATGAGGGCGCGGCCGATGGCGAGCATCTGCTGTTCGCCGCCGCTCAGCGTGCCGGACGCCTGGTTCTTCCGCTCCTCGAGCCGCGGGAAGAGGCGGAAGATCCGCTGCAGGTCCTCGCGGATGCCGGCGCGGTCGCGCCGCAGATACGCGCCGAGATCGAGATTGTCGAGCACCGAGAGATTGGCGAAGACGATGCGCCCCTCGGGCACGTGCGACATGCCGAGCCGCACGATCTGGTGCGCCGGCACGCCGGCGAGCTCCTTCCCGTCGAAGCGAATGGCGCCGCGGCTCGGCTTCAGGAGTCCCGAGAGGGCCCGGAGCGGCGTGCTCTTCCCCGCCCCGTTCGCCCCGACGAGCGTGACGATCTGCCCCTTCTCCACGCGGATCGAGATGCCCTTGAGCGCGTGGATCGCGCCGTAGTGGACGTGGAGGTCTTGGAGTTCGAGGAGGCTCACGGCTCCTCCCCGAGATAGGCTTCGATCACCTTCGGGTCGCGGCGAATGGCCGCCGGCGTCCCCTCGGCGATCTTCACCCCGTGGTCGAGGACCGTGATCCGCTCGCAGATTCCCATGACGACCTTCATGTCGTGCTCGATGAGGAGCACGGTCAGGTCGTAGCGGTCGCGGATGTCGTGGATCAGATGCATCAGCGACTCGCTCTCCTGCGGATTCATCCCCGCCGCCGGCTCGTCCAGGAGCAGGAGCTTCGGCTCCGCCGCGAGCGCGCGCGCGATCTCCAGGCGGCGCTGGTCGCCGTAGGGGAGATTGCGCGCCTTCTCGTCGCGATACGCCATGAGCCCAAAGGACTCGAGGAGCGACTCGCTCCGCTCGAGCATCACGACCTCCTCCTCCTCCGAGCGCGGCGTGCGGAAGACGCTGTCGGCGAACGTGGCGCCGGCCTGCAGATGGCAGGCGACGCGGACGTTGTCGAGGCAGGTGAGGTCGGCGAAGAGGCGCGGGTTCTGAAACGTGCGCGCCACCCCCATGCGGGCGATCGTGCTCGGGAGCTTCCCGTGGATGCTCGCCTCGCCGAGGCGGATCGTTCCCTGCGTCGGCGCGTAGACGCCCGTCACGAGATTGAAGACCGTCGTCTTCCCCGCGCCGTTCGGACCGATCAGGCCCGCGAGGACGCGGCGCGGCAGCTCGAAGTCGAGGTCGCAGACCGCCTTCAGCCCTCCGAAGGCGCGCGTGACGTTCGCGAGACGGAGAATCGGCCCCGTCCCCGAGGCGGCGTCGCGAGCGTGCGCGGGCGCCGGCGCGCTCACGCGGCCTCCGAGGGCGACTTCGACTTCCGCCCGAAGAGCCCGCGCCACGAGAACTCCCAGCGGCCGAGGAGCCCCTGCGGCCGCGCGATCATGAGCACGATCAGGAGGAGCGAATAGATGATGAGCCGCTCCGCGCTCGCGAAGCGGAGCACTTCCGGAAGCGCCGTCAGGAGGAAGGCGCCGAGCACGGAGCCGGTCAGGCTCCCCATCCCGCCCAGCACCACCATCACGATCACTTCGATCGACTTCATGAAGGTGAAGGAGTTCGTGTGGAGGTAGGTGTAGTGCGAGAAGAGTCCGCCCGACACGCCCGCGCAGAAGGCGGCGATCACGAACGCCGACACTTTGTAGCGGGTGGTCGGGACGCCGAGCGCCTCCGCCGCGATCTCGTCCTCGCGAATGGCGAGGAGCGCGCGGCCGTGATAGGAGCGAATGAGATTTCGAAGGAAGACGAACGTCAGCGCGGCCACCGCCGCGACCCAGAGAAGGTCGGTCCGCGGCGGGATGCCCGCGAAACCGCGCGCGCCGCCGACCGCCTCGATATTCAGGATGGCCACGCGGATGATCTCGCCGAAGCCGAGCGTGACGATGGCGAGGTAATCGCCCCGAAGCCGCATCGAGGGAAGGCCCACCAGGAATCCCGCCGCGCCGGCGGCGAGTCCGCCCACGACGAGCGCGATCGCGAAGGGGAACGCGGCCGAGAGCGAGGAGGCCCCCGCCTCGACGCCGAAGAGCCGCGGCGTCGCGTAGACGGTGAAGGCGGCCGAGACGTAGGCGCCGACCGCCATGAAGCCGGCGTGCCCGATGGAGAACTGCCCCGTCACGCCGTTCACGAGATTGAGGCTCAGCGCCAGGATCACGTTCAGGCCGCAGAGCACGAGGATCCGGTAGACGTAGGGATTCAGGTAGGAGGAGCCGACCGCGTTCAGCGCCCACGACGCGGCCACGATGGCCAGCGTCACGACGAGCGCGCGGAGGACGCTCTTAGACTTTCTCGGCAACGTTGCGTCCCAGGAGTCCGGCCGGCTTCAGAAGCAGGACGAGGATGAGGATGATGAAGGCGATCGCGTCGCGATAGGTCGAGGAGATGTACCCGACCACGAGGTATTCCGAGACGCCCATCACGAGCCCGCCGATCACCGCGCCCGGAATGCTGCCGATGCCGCCGAGGACCGCCGCGACGAAGGCCTTCACGCCCGGCATGATCCCCATGAGCGGCTCGATCTTCGGATTCGTGAGGCCCACCAGCACGCCCGCCGCCGCGGCGAGCGCCGAGCCGATGGCGAAGGTGATCGTGATGATCCGGTTCACGGGGATGCCCATGAGGCTCGCGGCGTCGCGGTTGAACGCGACGGCGCGCATCGCCTTCCCCGTTCGCGTTCGCTGCACGAAGAGGGTGAGCGCGACCATGAGGAGGATCGAGATGACGACCACCGTGATCTGGTGGTTCGTGACGATCACGCCCTCCGTGAGCGTGATCGTCCGGGGCGCCACGAGCTGGGGGAAGAACTTGGGATCGGCGCCGAAGAGCCGGATCCCGAGATTCTCGAGGAGGAGCGAGACGCCGATGGCCGTGATGAGGGCGGTGAGCCGACCCGACTTCCGGACCGGCCGGTAGGCGAAGTACTCGATCGCCACCCCGAGCCCGGCGCAGATCGCCATGGAACCCAGGAGCACGACCGCCGCCAGGATCGGCGAGGGCTCCGGCCCCCCCGCGTGGAGGAGCCGGGCGAGGTAGTAGGCGGCGAAGGCCCCCACCATATAGATGTCACCGTGCGCGAAGTTGATGAGGCGCAGGATGCCGTAGACCATGGTGTAGCCGAGCGCGATGAGGGCGTAGATGCTCCCCCACGCGATGCCGTTCGCCAGCTGCTGAAAGAGTTCCTGCACGGAGCCCGCGGCGCCTACGGCTCGACGACGGCGACGAACTCGTATTCGTGGTTCTTGATCCCGAGGAAGGTCGCGGTCTTCACGGCGTTCCGCTTCCCGTCGAGCGTGATCTTGCCCGTGACGCCCGGGTAGTCCTTCGTGCCGCTGATCAGGTCGCGGAGCTTCGCGCGCGGCCTTCTGCTTGTCGCTCCGCGGTCCCGCGAGCGACTTGAACGCGGCGGGATCTTCCTTGTTCAGCGTCTCGAGCGCGTTCACGAGGACGCCGGCGGCGTCGTAGGCGAGGGCGGCGAGCGCGTCGGGCGTCGAGTTGTAGCGGGCGCGGTAGTCGGAGACGAACTTCTGGATGGCGGGGTTCGGGTCCTTCTCCCAGTAGTGGCTCACGAAGTAGGAGCCGTTCAGGGCGTCCTGCGCGATCTCGAGGAGCCGATCGGAGACCCAGCCGTCGCCGCCGAGGAGCGGGACGTCGATCCCGAGTTCGCGCGCCTGGCGGGCGATGAGCGCCACTTCCGTGTAGTAGCCCGGCACCACGATGAACTGCGGCTTCTTCTGCTTGATGACCGTGAGCTGCGCCTTGAAGTCCTGATCGCCTTCGGAGTAGGCCTCGTCGGAGACGACGGTGCCGCCCATGGCGTGGAACGACTCCGAGAAGTAGTTGGCGAGGCCGACGCTGTAGTCGTTCTTGCTGTCGCGCAGCACGGCGGCCTTCGTGAGATTCAGCGTCTGGCGCGCGAACTTCGCGATCACCATGCCCTGGAAGGGATCGATGTAGCAGACGCGGGAGATGTAGTCGCCGAGTTCGGTCACCTTCGGATTGGTGGACGAGGGGCTGATCATCGGCACGCCCGCCTGCTGGCAGATCGGCGCGGCGGCCATGCTCCGGCTCGACGCCACCTCTCCGAGGACCGCGATGACGCCGTCCTGGTCGATCAGCTTCTGGACCGCCGTGGCCGCTTCCTCCGGCTTCGACTGGTCGTCCTCGACGAGGATGCGGAGCTTCGTTCCCGCCACGCCGCCGGCCGCGTTCACGTTGTCCATGAAGAGTTCGATCCCCTGCTTCGAGGAGATGCCGAACGTCGCGGTGGTGCCGGTGAGCGATCCGTAGACGCCGACCGGGATCTCATTCGACTGCTTGGCGCACCCCGCCGCGAAGGCGAGGAGAAGGCCGAGAAGCGCGGCCGCGCGGAACGTCGTGTTCCGTCGGTTCATGGGCGAGCCTCCATCCCGTAAGTGTTTGAGGACCATAGAACTCCATTCTCGAATCGGACCGACCGTAGCCGAACGCAGGGGGCGATTCAAGGCCTCTTCGGGTCGACGGCGTGCCCCGCGCGAACCACGAGCCGCTCGGCGAACGCGGGGACGACCGGGCGGAGCGAGCGGAGGACCCGCCCTTCGTCGGTTTCGTAGACCTGGGTCCGGAGCGCCTCCCGCAGCATGGAGGTCGTCGCCGCGCCCCCCTCGATACCGCGGGCGATGGCGAGACCGGCCAGATAGCCGCGCACCGCCATGCGCGTCGGCGGCTCGCCGTTCGCCCGCTGGTAGCGGACTTCGAACGAATCGCGGACGGCGCCGGCGAGCGCGTAGTCGCTGAGGAAGAGCGTCGCCCCTTCGAGGGCGTCGCGCGCCTCGCGGTTCAATCCCTCCGGGTCGAGTTCGTCGAAGCCGTAGACGTGAACGCCGGGCCAGGTCGACGGCAACTGCGGCGCGACCACGCCGACCGTCCGGGCCGGCGCGAGGAGGACGAGCGACGCCGGGCGCTTGCCCTTCAACGCCGCGATCGCCTTCGTGGCGTCGGCCGTCCCTTCGGGAATCCGCTCGATGCCGACGATGCCGATCCCCGCCTTCCCGAGCGCGGCGGCGACGACGAGCGCGCGCGAGGAGTCCTCGGGCGTCGGCGCGACGAGGAGCGCGGCCGTCGACTTGGGATGAAGCGCCGCGAGATGGCTCGCGAGCGCGCCGGCCGCCGCGGCCGAGCCGAGGTGCAACTGGAAGATCCCGTCGCCGAGCGTCGCCAGCCGTTCGTTCGTGGCCGAGGGCGAGAGGAGAAGCGCGCCGATCACCTGCGTCGCGGCGGCGAGCGGCGCCGTGTTCGCCGTGAAGAGTTCGCCGACGAGAATGGAGACGCCGTGATCCTTGAGGAGCCACCGCGCCTTCTTCGCGCCCACGAGGGGATCCCCCTCGGAGTCGTGGAGGATGAGCCGGAGCGAGGGCTCCCACTCCCGGTTGTGCTCCTCGGCGGCGAGCCGCATGCCGTTCACGAAGGTCTTTCCGTAGCGCTCGTAGCGTCCGCTCAGGGGCACGACGACGCCGATCCGCGTGAGCCCCTGCGCCGCCCGCTTGATCGGGATCGAGTCGAGGGGCGCCGTCTCGAGCGACGTCGCGATCGCCTGCAGTCGCTTCCGCTCGGGCGCCTTCGCGCCGGCCGCCGCGAGTCCGGCGCGCGCGGCCCAGAGCCGCTCCGCGGCCCGCGCGGGAGGGTCGAGGCGGTCGATCTCGAGGAGCCCCGTGTACTCGAGCGCCCACGCGGGCGCGAGCGGCGACGACGGCTCCGCCAGGAGGCGCGCCTTCAGTTCCCCCGGGCGGCCGAGTGGGAATCGCTTGCCCGCGTTCATGGCCGGCGCGGCGGTCCCCGCGCCCATCGCGCGCGAGTCTCCGAGCGCGAGGGCCGCCACCGCGGCGAGCGCCGCGAGCGCGGCGCGGGCGGCGCGCCCCGCGACGGAGCGGCGGTCAGCGGTCGGCATGGAGGGCGGCGTGCTCGCGCGCGAGCGCCACGTAGGCGGCGGCGGAGGCGCGCAGGCGGGCGTGGACGGCGGCGGGAATCGGCCCCCTCACGACGGCCGGAACGCCGGCGGCGAAGGAGCGGGGCGGCACCACCGTGCCCTCGAGGACGACGCTCCCGGCGCCGACAAGGGACTCCTCGCCGATGTCGCAGCCGTCGAGGAGGACCGCGCCCATGCCGATCAAGCAGCGATCGCGGATCGCGGCGCCGTGGAGGATCGCCCGGTGTCCCACCGTCACGTCGTCCCCCACCGTGAGGCCCGGGAGCCCGGTCGTGATGTGGAGGACGCAGCCGTCCTGCACGTTCGTCCGCGCGCCGACGCGGATCGGCCCGACGTCGCCGCGGACATCCGTGCCGTACCAGCCGCTCGCCTCCTCGGCCAAGACGACATCGCCCACCACGACGGCGGTGGGCGCGACGAAG
>DASTSZ010000227.1:0-3669 GCA_035760425.1 Candidatus Eiseniibacteriota bacterium
GATCGTCGACGGGAAAGGGCGCCTGCCCCTGCGTCCCCGCGCCGATCGTGTAGACGCGCACGCCGACCGCGGCCGCCAAGCGGGCCGCGGTGATCGGATCGACCGGCCCCGCGTTGTTGATGCCGTCGGTGAGGAGCACCAGCACGCGGCTCTTCCCTTTGGCCTCGCGGAGGCGCTGCGCGCTCTGCGCCAGCGCGGCGCCGACCGCCGTGCCGTCCGGGAGCATCCCGAAGTCGAGGCCGTCGATGAGCGACGCGAGGCCTTCGTAGTCGAGCGTGAGCGGCGCGATCAGTTCGCTCCGACCCGCGAACGCCACGAGCCCGATCCGATCCTGCTTTCGGCCGAGGAGGAACTGTTTCGCCACCGCCTTCGCCACGTAGAGCCGGTTCTGCGGACGGAAATCCTCGCAGCGCATGCTCCCCGAGACGTCGATCGCGAGCATGATGTCGAGCCCCTCGCTCACCACCTCGCGCATCTCGCGCCCCGCCTGCGGGCGCCCGGCGGCGAGCACGAACGCGACGGCCGCGAGGGGCACGAGCCAGCCGAGAAGCGGCGCGAGGCGCGTCCGCCAGCCGCGCGGGGACGGGAAGGCGGCGAGGCTCGACACGGGGAGCTCCGGTTCGCGGAAGCGGCGATGCCGAAGTCGAAGGAGCCACCCCGCGAGGAGCGGGAGCGCGACGAGGAGGAACCAGGGCGCGGCGAATCGCATCGGCTATGCGTTCCCTTCCGTCGGCGTCGCGGTCGGCGGCGGCGCGCCCGGCGTCCCCGGGGCCGCCGGCGCGCTGGACGGCGGCGCCGCCACGGCGACCGTCCCCGAGAGCTTCGCGGCGTCTTCGAGCAAGGCGCGCGCCTCGTCCCACGCGTCCGCGCGGCGCGCGAACTTCACGAGGTCGGAGCGGCGGAGGATGCGAACGATCTCCGCGGCCGCCTCCGGCCGCGTGCGAGCCGATCGCTTCATCTCCCGGTCGAGTTCGCGCGTCGTGAGATCGATAGTGTCGATGCCGGTCACGTCGCCGACATAGCGGCGAATGGCGTCGCTCAGACGCTCGTGGAACGCGTCCCGCGCGAGCGTCGGGCCTTCGGCGCGAAGGGACTCGAGCGCGCGGGCGAATCGCGGCTCGGGCGGCTCGACCGGCTCCACGACGTCGGGCCGGGCCCGCCGCCGGTTCCACCGGCGGACGAGCAGCACGAGCAGGATCGCAACCACGAGCGCGACGACGCCGGCCACGGCCCAGTCGATCGGACGAAGGCCCGGATCGATCGGGCCGCGGTCGGGCGCGGTCGCGCCGGTCGCCGCGGGCGTGAGCGAGTCGACGGCGATCGAGTCGGGCGGAAAGGCGAGCGTGTCCGGGAACGCCGCTCCGTCCGGCGACGCGACGCGGACCGAGAGCCTCGCGCCCGGGAGCGCGATCGCGCCGAGGTCGAACCCCTTCACGTCGTAGCGCCGGCTCCAGGTGACGCCCCCGCGCGTGTTCCGGAGGGTCGGCTCGCCCTTCGGCGCGATGTCGAGCGCCGGCGGCACCGAGTCGAGCAGCACGGCCGACGGCGCGGCCGACGGCGGGAGCGAGGCGGTGAGCGTCCAGACGACCGGATCGCCCAGCGTGACGCGGCGAGGGGTGGCTTCGCTTCGAACGACGACTCGCCCGTAGGAGCGGGCCTCGTCGCGCTCCCGCGCGCTCCCCGTCTCCTTCGAGTCGCCGCAGCCGGCGAGCAAGGCGACGCCCGCGACGGCGGCGAGGAATGGAACGAGGGGCGCGGGCGGCGCGGCGTGCGAGCGGCGCATGGCCCTACCGTGCGGCCGCGCGGCGCTCGAAGTAGCGAATGAGCACCGGCGCCGCGGGGCGATCGGCGTCGAGGGAGATGCGAGGGACGCCGGCGCGGCGGAAGATCTGGTCGAGTTCCTTCGCGCGGCGCGCCACGCTCGCGCGCCAGGCGCCGCGGGCCGCGCGCGAGGAGGCGTCGATCCAGGCGGCGCGCCCGGTCTCGAGATCGCGCACGCGGAGAAGTCCGCGCGCCGGCGCCTCGCGCTCCAGCGGATCGGCCACTTCGAGCGCCACGAGGTCGTGCTTTCGCGCGAGCAACGAGAGCGCGCGGTCGAACCCGGTCGCGCGCCAGTCGGAAAGCAGGAAGACGACCGCGCGGCGCCGGAGCACGCGGCTCAGGAACTCGAGCGCGCCGGCGACGTCGGTCCCCTTCCCCTCGGGCTCGAACGCCAGGAGTTCCCGCGCGATGCGAAGCGCGCGCGAGCGGCTCTTCCCGGGCGGCAGGTAGAGTTCCACGCGGTCGGTGAAGAGGAGAAGTCCCACGCGATCGCGATTCCGCGCGGCGGCGAGCGCGAGGAGCGCGCCCGCTTCGGCGGCGGCGTCGCGCTTCGCGCGCGAGCGGCTCCCGAACGCGAGCGAACCGGAGAGGTCGAGCGCGACGACGACGGTCAGCTCCCGCTCCTCGTCGAAGCGCTTCACGAAGGGACGCCCGGCGCGCGCCGTGACGTTCCAGTCGATGGAGCGGATGTCGTCGCCCGGCACGTACTCGCGAACCTCGGCGAATTCGAGCCCCTGGCCGCGGAAGGCGCTTCGGTAGGCGCCGGAGAAGATCTCCTCGACCGCCCGCCGGCTCCGGATGGTGAGCCGGCGAACCTGGGCGAGAAGCTCCGGCGTGATCACGGGACCGCGACGCGCGCGAGGATGCGGCGGGTGATCTCGTCGACGGGGACGCCCTCGGCCTCCGCCTCGTACGTGAGGAGGATGCGATGGCGGAAGACGTCGGGCGCCAGGTCCTTCACGTCGTCGGGCGTCACGTAGGCGCGGCCGTCGAGGAACGCGTAGGCGCGGCAGGCGCGCGCGAGCGCGAGCGTCGCGCGGGGCGAGGCGCCGAATTGAATGAGCGGCCGGATGTCGAGTCCGAAGCGCTCCGGCTCCCGCGTGGCATGCACCAGGTCGACGATGTAGCGGCGGATGCGCCCGTCGAGGTAGACGCCGTTCACGGTGCGGCGCGCGCTCCGGATGGCGTCGGCGCTCACGACGGCGGTCGGCGGCGGCACCGGTTCCCCGCCCATGCGGTCGAGGATGGCGCCCTCCTCCTCCGGGCTCGGATAGCCGACGCGGATCTTCAGGAGGAAGCGGTCCATCTGCGCTTCCGGGAGCGGATAGGTCCCCTCCTGCTCGATCGGGTTCTGCGTGGCGAGCACCCAGAAGAGGCCGTCGAGAGGATAGGTCGTCTCCCCGATCGTGACCTGGCGCTCCTGCATCGCCTCGAGGAGCGCGCTCTGCACTTTCGCGGGCGCGCGATTGATCTCGTCGGCGAGGAGGATCTGCGTGAAGACCGGCCCGAATTTCGGCGAGAACGTGCCCGCGCGCGGATCGAAGACGAGCGTGCCGGTAAGATCGGCCGGGAGAAGATCGGGCGTGAACTGGATGCGCTGGAACTTGGCGTCGATCGCCTGCGAGACGGTCTTCACCGCGAGCGTCTTCGCCAGCCCCGGCACTCCTTCGAGAAGGAGATGGCCGTCCGCCAGGAGTCCGACGAGGATCCGCCGGACCATCGTTTCCTGCCCCACGATGACGCGCTCCACCGATTCCAGGAGCCGCGGCACGAAGGCGCTCTCGGCCCGCACTTGGGCGGTCCGTTCGTCGAGGGAGATTTCGCTCATGGGACGCTCGAGGGGAACGG
>DASTSZ010000228.1:0-2875 GCA_035760425.1 Candidatus Eiseniibacteriota bacterium
TCACGCGACGGGCCCCGAGCGCGGCAGTTCGAGCCAGAAGACGCTCCCCTCGTCGACTTTGCTCTCCACGCCGACGGTCCCGCCGTGTAACTGCACGGCGTGCTTCACGATCGATAGGCCGAGGCCGGTGCCGCCGAGCGCCCGCGAGCGACCCTGTTCCACCCGATAGAAGCGCTCGAAGAGGCGGGGGAGGTGTTCCGGCGGAATGCCGCGGCCCGAGTCGGCCACGGTGACGCGCACGCGCGTGGGCCCCGGTTCGAGCCGCACCCGCACCCACCCCGACTCCGTGTACTTGATGGCATTGTCCATGAGGTTTCGGAGCGCGAGTTCGAGCCGCTTCCGGTCGCAGCGGATGGACGTTCCGGGGGCCGCCTCGATTTCGAACCGGAGGCCGCGGCGCTCGGCCAGATCCTCGAGCGTCTCGGCGAGTTCCCGGATCACGATGCCGAGATCCCAGTCTTTCAAGTCGAGTTCGGCGTCGGGCCGCTCCAGGTCGGCGAGCGAGAGCAGGTCGTCCACCATCGCCTCCAGCCGGGTCGCCTGCACGCGAATCGTCTCCACGAACTTCGCCCGATGCTCCGCGTCGTCCAGGCCCCCGTGGAGGAGCGTTTCGGTATAGCCGAGGATGGAGGTGAGCGGCGTCTTCAGTTCGTGGGAGGCGTTGGCCACGAATTCACGGCGAATGGCGGCCGCGCGCCGCTCGGGGGCGAGATCTTCCACCGTGAGGAGCCACGCCTCGGGCGATTCACCCGCGCCGACCGGGGCGACACTCGCTTCCACCTCGCGGGGCGCGGAGACGTAGAGCGAAATCTCTCGCGTCACGGCGCGGCCGGCGCGGCGCGCGTCCTCGACCACCTCGACCAAAACCGGCTGGCGGGCGATGGAGAGGTGGGCGCCCGCGTTCGGAGGTTCCACCTCCATGGCGTCCCAGAACCGCGAGTTCGCGTGCCGGACCGTCAGGTCGGGCGCGAGGAGCGCGACCCCCTGCGGGAGGTTGTCGAGCGCCGCGGCGCTTTCGTCCCGGCCCCGTTCGAGCGCCCGCCGTTCATTCGCGCCGCGCTCCGCGATCTCATTGAGCGATCGCGCCAACCCGGCGAGGTCGTCATGGGCGTCGACCGCGGCCCGCGCCGTGAAGTCGCCCTGCGCCAGGCGGTCGGCCACACGTTCCACGGCCTCGAGACGCCGCGCCAGCGCCGCGATCACGACGTACATGGCGACCGCCGTCGCGAGCACGCCGAACGCCAAGAGGAGCCAGACGCGCGAGATCGATCCGGGCGCGCGCGTGAACCAAATCCCCGCGATGACGGCGATCGCGAGGAAGAGGACCAACAGCGAAAAGTAGAGACGGCGGGACGTGGGACCCACGGAGGGAAGATAGCACTGTGCGGCGGGCGGCCGCGCGCTACTTGGCCGGGACTTCGGCCGAATAGCCGACGCCCGTCACCGTTCGGATGAGGGCGGCGTCTTTTCCGAGTTTGGCGCGCAGGCGGCGCACGTGGACGTCGACCGTGCGCGTCTCGCCGAAGTAGCCGAGGCCCCAGACCTTGTCGAGCAGCTGCTCGCGGGAGAAGACCTTCCCGGGGCGCTGGAGCAGGTACTCCAAGAGCCGGTACTCGGTCGGCGTCAGGTGGATCTCCCGCTGGCGCAGGAAGACCTGGTGGCGCTCGCGGTCGAACTGGAATGGGCCGACCGCTTCGGGGCCCGTCGGCTCGTCGGGGCGCGTGCGGCGCAAGATGGCGCCGACGCGGGCGAGGAGCTCCTTGGGCGAGAAGGGCTTCGTCAGGTAGTCGTCGGCGCCGCGTTCGAAGCCGATCAGCTTGTCCATCTCCGTGCTCCGCGCCGTGAGGAGGAGGACGGGGAGCGACTGCGTGCGCGGGTCGCTCCGGATCGACTCCAGCACCTCGATGCCGCTCCGCTTGGGGAGGAGGAGGTCGAGGATGACCAGGTCGGGCGGGGACTGGTAGATCCGCTCGAGGGCCGCCTCGCCGTCCGAGGCGTCGAGCACCTTATAGCCTTCGCGGGAGAGGTTGTAGCGGACGAGTTCGAGGATATCCGGCTCGTCATCCACGACGAGAATGGTGGATCGGGCCGTCTTCGACACGTCCCGGAGTGTAGCACGCGCGAGTCTCACGTCCGGGATGCTACGGGCCGGGCCGTTACCGCCCCGCGACGCCGCCGTGTCGAACGCGTTACGGCGTGGGGCCGGCCCCCGCCGCGACGGCGGGGACCGCCGCCATATGTAAACGCTCCATTGACTTCCCTTTCGGGGTCCGGTAGCCTCTTCCGTCTCGATTGACTTTCGACAAGGTCTCTCGCCTTCGGGACCGACAGGAGCATCCGTGACGAAAAGCGATCAGCGCAAATTCATCTTTACCCTGCTCGGCGTGGCCCTCTGTTTGGTCACCCTCTGGCCGACGTTCCAGTTCTATTCCCTGTCGCCCGCGAAACGCCAGGAAGTCCTCCAGGCGCGCCCGGCCTCGGCTACGAACGAGGAGGACCGGAAGCGGCTCCAGGAAATGGCCGACCTCCGCGACAAGTCGATCAAGCTCGGACTCGACCTCCAGGGCGGCATGTACCTCCTGTTGGAAGTCGACAAGTCGAAGCTCGGTCCCGCCGAGGCGAAGAACGCCGTCGACCAGGCCATGCAGATCATCCGCAACCGTAGCGACCAGTTCGGCGTGGCCGAGCCCTCCATCCAGAAGCAGGGCGACAATCGGATCCTCGTGCAGCTGCCCGGTCTCCTCGACCAGGGGCGCGCCAAGGAGCTGATCGGCCAGACGGCCCTCCTCGAGTTCAAGCTGGTGAAGAGCGACGAGGAGCACCGCGCCATCCTCGACCGCCTCGATAAGTACTTCGCGGCCCGCGCCCCGGCCGC
>DASTSZ010000229.1:0-8117 GCA_035760425.1 Candidatus Eiseniibacteriota bacterium
GGATCTCGCCGATCGCCGCCCCCCCAGCGGCCTCTATGAACTCGCGACCGATGGCGGCGTTCCCACGGCGGGACGCCGTCTCCGCTTCGGCGTCGTCTGGCATCTCCTCGACTAACGAATCTTCGACCGCGGCCCCTCGGGCCGCAAACGCCTCCACCGCCACCCCCGACCGAATCGGCCTCGCGGCCGGCAAAGGAAGAGTCCGACATGGGAGGGCGTGAATTTCGCGCCGTGCTCGCGTTCGTGCTCGTCTCGCTGATCGCGGGGGCGGCCTATCGCGAGTGGAGCGGGCCGGAGGGTCCGACGTTCGTCGAGCGGCTGCGCGCGCTCGAGGAGTCGGCCGGGCTGTTGGACGAGGAGGGCGCGGGCGCGGCGGCGCTCGCCGGGATCGATTCCGCGTGGGCGGGCGGCGCCGGGGCCTTCGAGCGCGGTTCGGCCGGCTCGGGCTCGCGCCGCCGCGCGTCGGCGCCGGCGCCGGGCCGGCTCGACCCCGATCGCGCCACCGCGGCGGAGTGGGAGCGGCTGCCGGGGATCGGGCCCGCGCTCGCCGCGCGCATCGTGGCCGATCGGACGTCGCACGGTCCCTTCGGAACGCCCTCGGGGCTCCTCCGCGTGCGCGGTATCGGGCCCCGAACGCTCGAACGGCTTCGTCCGTTCCTGCGCGCGGCGCCGGTCGATTCGGCGCCGCCAATCGCAAACTGACCAGCGCGGAATGCAACACGACGTGCCGCCTGCACGCTCGACGCCCCTGCCGGCTCGATCGAGCCAGCCGCTAATCGCCACGCCCGCCGTCACCTAGCTCCGTCGCGCGCCTCGCGACCCCCCGGTGCCGCGAATGGCATCGGTCTTGCGGAAATGCGTCCCGCCATACCCGCGCCCTTCGGTGCGGGTCCCGCCTTTGTTGCCATCGAAACGCTCGGGGGACGGATCGTGCAGCAGGACAACATCGGTCTCAAGCTTCTCGAGGCGCGCGTCATCACGCCCGAGGCGCTCCAGAAGGCTCAGCTGCAGGTCAAGACCGGAGGCGGGAACATCACCGCGGCCCTCATCAAGGTGGGCGCGGTGACCGAGGCCGACTTGACGAAGTTCTTGGGCGACCTCTACGGCGTGCCGTCGGTCGACCTCTCGAACTACATGCCCGATCCCTCCGTCGTGAAGCTCCTGCCGTCGGACGTGGCCAACAAGTTCCAGGTCGTGCCGGTCGCGAAGACGGGACGGAAGCTCCAGGTGGCGATGGCCAACCCGGCCAACATCTTCGCCATCGACGACATCAAGTTCATCACCGGATGCGAAGTGCAGGTCATGGTCGCCTCCGAGGCGTCCATCAAGAAGGCGATCGACAAGGCCTACGATCACGCCGCCTCCTTCGAGAATGTGATGAAGGGGATGGAAGACGACATCGAGGTCATCGAGGAGCACATCGACGACGTCCCCGATGCGTCGCTCCTCGGGGAAGCCGACCAGGCGCCGGTCGTGAAGCTCGTCAACTCGCTCATCTCCGACGCCGTGCGTAAGGGCGCGAGCGATATTCACATCGAGCCCTACGAGAAGGCGCTCCGCGTCCGCTTCCGCATCGACGGAACGCTCTACGAGATGATGTCGCCGCCGTTCCGCATGAAGCCGGCCATCATCTCGCGCTTGAAGATCATGGCGGAACTCGACATCGCCGAGCGGCGCGTGCCGCAGGACGGCCGCATCAAGCTCCGCCTCCTCGGGCGAACGATCGATCTCCGCGTCTCGAGCCTCCCGACGATCTTCGGCGAGAAGGTCGTCATGCGTATTCTGGACAAGGGCAACCTGAACATCGATCTCACGAAGCTCGGCTTCCAGGAGCGGGCCTTCAACGACTTCAGCCGCGCCATCGCGCAGCCCTACGGCATGGTGCTCGTCACCGGGCCGACGGGTAGCGGTAAGACCACCACGCTCTACTCCGCGCTCTCGAAGATCAACACCCCCGAAACCAACATCATGACCGCGGAAGACCCGGTGGAATACAACCTGGACGGCATCAACCAGGTGCTGGTGAACGACGACGTCGGACTCACGTTCGCCGCGGCGCTCCGCGCCTTCCTCCGCCAGGACCCCAACATCATCATGGTGGGTGAAATCCGAGACATCGACACCGGGTCGATCGCCGTGAAGGCGGCCCTCACGGGGCATCTCGTGCTCTCCACGCTCCACACGAACGACGCCCCCAGCACGATCAACCGTATGGTCGACATGGGGATCGAGCCGTTCCTCGTCGCCTCCTCCACGAACCTCATCATGGCCCAGCGACTCCTGCGCAAGGTCTGCGCGTCCTGCAAGTCGGACATCCGGCTGCATCCGGAGGTCCTGCGGGAGCTCGGAATCTCGGACGAGGAGGCGAAGGGCGCCTCCTTCAAGGAAGGCAAGGGCTGCGTCGACTGCAACAACACCGGGTACAAGGGCCGCTGCGGCGTCTACGAGGTCATGCCGATGAGCGCCAAGATCCGCGACCTCGTGCTCGACCGGGCCTCGGTGAGCGCGATCAAGAAGCAAGCGGTGGAAGAGGGAATGCTCACGTTGCGGGCGGACGGCCTCACCAAGCTCAAGAACGGCATCACCTCCGCCGAAGAAGTCCTGAAGGAGACGGCCGCCGACCGGTAGTCGGCCCGGGAGGGATCTCATGGTTTCGCTTCGGCAACTGCTGGACGAGATGATCAAGCTGCGGGCGTCGGATCTCCATTTGTCCGCGGGAGTTCCGCCGCAGGTGCGCGTCGACGGCGCCATCATGCCGATGGCCCATCCGCCGCTCACGCCGCAGATGACGCAGCAGCTCGCGTACAGCGTCCTGAACGAAGAACAGCGGAAGCGCTTCGAGACGACGAAGGAACTCGATCTCTCCTTCGGCGTGCCGGGGCTTTCGCGTTTCCGCGCCAACGTCTTCCTCCAGCGCGGCGTCACGTCGGTCGCCATCCGGCAGATTCCCTACGAGATCTTCACCTTCGAGCAGCTGGGGCTGCCCAAGGTGTTGCGCGACTTCACGCAGAAGCAGAAGGGGCTCCTCCTCGTGACGGGCCCGACCGGTAGCGGCAAGTCGACGACGCTGGCGGCGATGATCGACCTCATCAACAACACGCGGGCCGGCCACATCATCACGGTCGAGGACCCGATCGAGTACGTGCACCATCACAAGAAGTGCATCGTGCACCAGCGCGAAATCAACTCCGACACGAACACGTTCACGAGCGCGCTCAAGTACGTGCTGCGGCAGGACCCGGACGTGATTCTGGTCGGTGAAATGCGCGACCTCGAGACCATCGCCGCGGCGCTCACCATCGCCGAGACCGGTCACTTGGTCCTTGCGACGCTCCACACGAATTCGGCCTACGAATCGATCAACCGCATCGTGGACGCCTTCCCGGCGGGGCAGCAGCAGCAGATCCTCTCCCAGCTCGCCTTCGTGCTGGAAGGGGTGTTGACGCAGCAGCTGATCCCCCGCGCGAAAGGCCCGGGCCGCGTCATGGTCACGGAGATCCTCGTCTGCACGCCCGCCGTGCGCGCCGTCATCCGCGAGCGGAAGATCCACCAGATCTACAGCCTCATGCAGGCCGGCACGAAGCACGGCATGCAGACGATGAACCAGGCGCTCTTCCAGGCGTACGTCAACAAGCACATTTCGCTCGACGAGGCGCTGGGGCGCAGCCCCGAGTCGAAGGAACTCGAGCAAATGTTGGAGAAAGTCGGCATCCAGGCCGCCCAGTTGTAGGCGGCGGAACCGAGGGGGAACGTCGTGCCGGTTTACGTCTGGAAAGGTCGCACCGTCTCCGGGGAGATCCAGACCGGGGAGCTCGAATCGAATACCCAGGACGAGGCGCTGACCGCTCTTCGCAAGAAGCGGATCATCATCACGTCCGTCCGGGAGAAGCCGAAGGGCTTCAAGATGGAGCTTCCGGGCATGGGCCCGGGCGTGACCACGCGCGATCTGGCGATCTTCACCCGCCAGTTCGCGACGATGATCAACGCCGGGCTCCCGCTCGTCCAGTGCCTCGACATTCTCTCGAAGCAGACGGAGAAGGAGGCGTTCCGCCAGGTCATCGCGGGCGTCATGCGCGAAGTCGAGGCGGGCAACACGCTGGCCGAGTCCCTCGGCAAGAAGGAAAACGCGCGCGTCTTCGACGAACTCTTCGTGAACATGGTCGAAGCCGGCGAAGCGGGCGGTATTCTCGACGACATTCTCCTCCGCTTGGCGACCTTCATCGAGAAGGCCGAAGCGCTGAAGCGGAAGGTCCAGGGCGCCATGGTCTACCCGGGCGTCGTCATGACGGTGGCCCTCCTCGCCACCGCCTTCATGCTCATCTTCATCATTCCGACCTTCGCGCGAATGTTCACCGGCTTCGGCGCCGAACTGCCGCTGCCGACGAAGATCGTCATGGGGCTCTCGTCGTTCCTCCGGTCGTACTGGTGGGCGATGCTCCTCGGCATCGTGGGAATCGGCGTCGGCATCCAGCGCTATTACCGGACCGAGCGGGGCCATCTCGAGATCGACCGGCTCCTGCTGAAGGTGCCGGTGCTCGGCGACGTGCTCCGGAAAGGCGCCGTGGCGCGCTTCACGCGCACGCTCGGAACGCTCATTTCCTCGGGTGTGCCGATTCTGACCGGCCTCGAGATCACGGCCCGCACGTCGGGCAACCGCGTCATCCAGGCGGCGATCATGGCGGCCCGGGCGAGCATCCGGGAGGGCGAGACCATTTCCGCGCCGCTGAAGGAGTCGAACGTCTTCCCGCCGATGGTCGTGCAGATGATCTCGGTCGGCGAAGAGACCGGCGCGCTCGACGACATGCTCACGCGCATCGCCGACTTCTACGACAGCGAAGTGGACACCGCCGTCGACTCGCTCACGTCCCTCATCGAGCCGATCATGATCGTCTTCATGGGCGGCATCGTGGGCGGCATGGTCGTGGCGATGTACCTGCCGATGTTCAAGCTGATCAACGTGGTGGCCGGAGGCCACTGATCCAGGGAGGGAGCACCCCGATGCGCGCGGAGCGGCCGGGCGGCGAACAGGATCTTCGCGCGGCCGTGCGGGCGGTGATCGTGGGGCGGATCGCCCTCATCACCCTCGTCGCCACGATGGCGACGGCGTTCTCGGACGGCTATTCGGGGCTCGCGCAGCACGGTCCCTTCGCGTTCCTGGTGGCGCTTTCCGCGGGACTCGCGGTGGCGTACTACCGGGCCTCGCGCGGGGGCGCGGAAGTCGAACCGCTTCTCGCGACGCAGTTCCTGGTGGATGTGGCGGTGATCTCGTACCTCCTCCTCTTCACGGGAGGGGCGTCGAGTCCTTTCGCGCCGCTCTTCCTCCTGGCGCCGCTCCTGGGCGGCGTCTTCCTGAACGTGCGGGGCGGGCTGGTTTTCGCGCTCGTGTCGGCCACCGCCTACTGCGTGGTCTACGCGGCGGACCGAGGCGGGCTCCTGGCGCCGGCGGTGGCCGGGGTCACCGAACGGCTGAGCGACGGCGCCCTGCGGCTTCGGGTGGCGCTCTACGTGCCGCTCCTCCTCCTGGTGGGGGTGATCGGAGGGGCGATCGGGAGGCGGATCCGCGAGGGCGAGAAGGCGCTGTTCGAGGCGCGCGCCGAGCTGCATCGCGCGCAGTTCGACACGGAGTCGATCCTCGAAAACATGTCGAGCGGGCTCGTGACGGTGGACGCGCTCGGGATCGTTCGGCACTGGAACCGCTCGGCCACCGAGATCGTGGGGCTCCCGGCGGAGTCCGTCCGCGGACGGCACTACCGGGAGGCCTTCGGGCCGGGCCTCGAGTCCTTCGCCGAGCGCCTGCACGAGACGCTCGAGTCGGGCGCGGCGGTGAATCGCCACGAGGCCCTTGTGAATCGCCGCGATGGGGCGGCGGTCCCGCTCGGGTTGTCGACGAGTCTGCTTCGCGACGACTACGGCGAGCGCCGGGGCGTCATCGCGGTCTTCCAGGACCTTTCGCAGGTGAAGGACCTGGAAGCGCGCATCCGCCACGGGGAGACGCTGGCGGCCATCGGGGAACTGTCGGCCGGCATCGCGCACGAGATTCGGAATTGCCTGAACCCGATCGCGGGATCGGTGGAGGTGCTGCAGCGGGAGCTCCGGGTGACCGGCGAGAACGCGCGGTTGCTCGAGCTGATCGTTCGCGAGTCGGAGCGGCTCGATTCGTTCATCCGCGAGCTGCTCGACTACGCGCGGGAACGCCCGCTCCAGGTCGAGACCGTCGAGATCGGCGGCCTCCTGCGGGACGTGTCGGACGTGGCGCGGCGCCACCCGTCGGCCGAGCCGGGCAAGAAGGTCACGCTGACGGCGAGCGAGGAACCGCTCTGGACGCGCGCCGATTACGAGCAACTGAAGCAGGTGCTCTTGAACCTGCTGATCAACGGGCTGGAGGCGATCGAGGGCGCCGGGGAAGTGACCGTGCGGCCGATCGCCGAACGCGCCGCCGGAGGCGGCGGACGCGTCGGCTTCGAGGTCCGGGACACCGGCATCGGAATCCCGGCCGAGGAGTTGGAACGCGTCACGGAGCCGTTCTTCTCGACGAAGAACGGGGGGACGGGCCTGGGGCTCGCGATCGTGAACCGGATCGTGGAGCGTCACGGCGGATCGTTGGACATCGATAGCCGCGTTGGCGAGGGGACGGCGTTCCGGGTCTGGTTGCCCCGGACGACCACTCCGGCGAGCGTGATGGCCCAGGCGGCATGACGGGGGTTTCCCCAGCAAAGCGAGGGTGATTCTGTGGCGGGCGAAAAGATCCTGATCGTCGACGACGAAGACAGCATGCTGCAGTTCCTCTCCATCCTTCTCGCGAAGGAGGGGTACGAGGTGACCGTCGCACGGTCCGGCAGGGAAGCCCTGGCCAAGGCGGAAGAAGAGAACTACGACATCGTGGTGACCGACATCAAGATGCCGGGCGAGATCGACGGTCTCGGCGTGCTCGCCGGGATCAAGAAGATCGATCCGGCGACGCCGGTCGTCATCCGGACGGCGTTCGCCTCGCAGAAGACCGCGATCGAGGCGCTGAACCGCGGCGCCTACCAGTACCTCGAGAAGAGCGCGAAGAACGACGAGGTGCGTCTCGTCATCAAGAACGCCCTCGCGATGCGGCGCGTGCAGTCGGAGAACGTCCTCCTCAAGCGCCAGCTGAAGAAGACGGACGACACCAAGGAGATCATCGGGCACAGCGAGCAGTTCCAACGCGTGCTGAAGCTCGTGGAGAAGGTGGCCGACTCCGATTCCACGATCCTGATCGTGGGCGAGAGCGGCACCGGCAAGGAACTCATCGCGAAGCGGCTTCACTATCTCAGCGGCCGCGCCGACGGGCCGTTCGTATCCATCAACTGCGGCGCGCTCCCCAAGGATCTGCTCGAGTCGAATCTCTTCGGCCACGTGAAGGGCTCCTTCACGGGCGCGGTGCGCGACCAGGAAGGTCTCCTCGCGGTGGCCGGCGGCGGCTCGTTCTTCCTCGACGAAGTCGGCGAGACGCTCCCGGCGACGCAGGTGAAGCTCCTGCGCGCGCTCCAAGAACGGGAGATCATTCCCGTGGGCGGCACGAAGCCGCGGAAGATCGACGTCCGCCTCATCGCCGCCACCAACGCCGATCTCGAGCGCGGCGTCGCGGAGAACCGCTTCCGCGCGGACCTCTACTACCGGCTGAACGTCATCCAGATCCGCCTTCCGTCGCTGCGCGAGCGAAAGGACGACATTCCCGAGCTCGTGGAGCATTTCCTCGCCCGCCTCACGGCCGGCAAGGAGCCGAAGACGCTCAGCAAGGAGGGCCGCGACGCCCTCATCGCGTACGACTGGCCGGGAAACGTGCGGGAGCTCGAGAACGTGATCGAGCGCGCGGTCATCCTGAGCGACGACGGCGTGCTGACGCCCGAGGATCTGCCCGAGAAGGTGCTCCAGGGCGGCCGTGGACGCGGCAGCCTCGTCATCGACACGCCGAGCATGACGCTCGACGAACTGGAGCGCGAGTACATCCTCAAGGTGCTCCACCACACGGGCGGTCAGAAGAAGCGCGCGTCGGAGATCCTGGGCATCAACCCCTCCACGCTCTATCGAAAGCTCCTCGCCTACGGACTGCTCCATGAGTCCGCCGGGTCGGAGGCGCTCGTCGACGACTG
>DASTSZ010000230.1:0-3840 GCA_035760425.1 Candidatus Eiseniibacteriota bacterium
CGGACGACGCTCGTGCCCGAGAAGCGCGCGGAACTCACGACGGAAGGCGGACTCGATCTCGCCCGCTTCGCCGCCGACGTCGCGCGCGGTGGGGAACGACTGCGCGCCGCCGGCATCACGCTCAGCCTCTTCCTCGATCCCGAACCGCCGCTCGCCGCCATCGCCCGCGACGTCGGCGCGTCGATGGTGGAGATCCACACCGGGGCCTACTCGCACGCCACCGAGGGCCCCACGGCCGACCCCGCCGCGGCCGAGCGCGAACTCGTCCGCATCGAAGTGGCCGCCCGCGCGTTCGAGAAGGCGGGGCTCGCCGTCCACGCCGGGCACGGCCTCACCGTCCGCAACGTCGGCGCGCTCCTACGCCGCTATCCCTTCACCGAACTCTCGATCGGCCACACGCTTGTCTCCCGGTCGGTGGAAGTCGGCTTGGCCGCCGCCGTGCGCGAGATGCGGGAGGCGATGCGCCCCTTGTAACGCCGCGTAACAAAGAAGACCGCCCCTCGTAACGCCCCCTTCACGCCGCTCCCCCATTCTCCCCCCTGCGTTCGCAGCCGCGCCGACTCGGCGCGCAGGCACACCTTCAGGGGAGGGAAGACATCATGCGTTCTCGCATCATCGCCGCCGCCGCGTCGTTCGCGGCCCTCGTGGCGCTCCTGCCGTCGCTCGCCCTCGCGGCGCCGCGAGCGGCGGACGGCACACTCTCGACCAGCGCCGCCGAGCGCGCGACCGGCGTGAGCGCGCCGGAGATCAGCGCGCCGGCCACGGTCCAAGCCTCCAGCGATCAGTCGGTCTCCATCGAAGCCACCGCCAGCGATCCCGACGGCGGCGACATCCTGACGATCACCGCGACGGGCGCGCCCGCGAGCCTGTCGTTCGCGCACGTTCCCAGCGCCACCCCCGCGTCCGCGACCCTGAGCGGCACGCTCGGCGCGGGCGACGTCGGGTCGCACGTGATCCACTGGAATGTCTCCAGCACCGAGGGCGGCAGCGCCTCCACCACGACGATGCTGAACGTCGCCCTGAACGGCGATCCGGTGATCAGCTCGCCGTCGTCGATCTCGGGCGCCGCGACGCTCGCGCTCACGTTCGGCGTCACCGCGTCGGACCCCGACGGCGATCTCATCAACAGCCTGAGCGCGTCGGGACTTCCCACCGGGGCGACGTTCACGCCGAACGCGATCGGCCTGGCCGGCACGTTCAACTGGACGCCGACCGCGGCGCAGCAGGGCGCCTACACCGTGACCTTCGAAGTCTCGTCGGGCACGCCGGCTCGCACGGCCTCCTCCACGACCGTCATCAGCATCGGCGCGGCGGACCGCTTCCCGGTCGTCACGCCGGTTCCGTCCGGCACGGTCAACACCGTCCCGAACGTGCTGACCACGGTCAATGTCACCGTGAGCGATCCCGACGGCGATCCGATCAACCTCTTGGAGTGCAAGGGAACGCAGAACACACCGCTCCCGACGGGCGCGACCTTCACGAAGAACGCGGCCAACACCTCGGGGCAGCTCCTCTGGACGCCGACCCCGGCTCAGGTCGGCAACGTCGGCATCGACTTCATCGCCGAGTCGGGCGTCCTGAATCTTCGAACCGTCGTCGTCGTGCGCATCCGGGTGAATCCGGACCGCGCGCCGGTCGTCACGGCGCCCGCCGCCGTCTCCGGCACCGAGAACAGCGCGATCGCGTTCAACGTCACCGCCAGCGATCCCGACAACACCCCGATCCTCTCGCTCAGCGCGTCGGGACTCCCGAGCGGCGCCAGCTTCACGGTGAATGCCGCGAAGACGTCGGGCGCCTTCGCCTGGACCCCGGACTACACCCAGGCCGGCAGCCACTCGGTCGTCTTCACGGCCGCGAACGCGCTTTCGGCCAGCAAGACCACAGTCATCACGGTCGCGAACCTCGACCGCGCGCCGGCCGTGACCGCCCCCGCGACGGCGTCAGGCGCCGAGGGCAGTGCCATTTCCTTCGCCGTCACCGCGGCCGATCCCGACGGGGAGCCCATCGCGTCGCTCACGGCCTCGCCGCTTCCCGCCGGCGCGTCTTTCACGCCGAACGCCTCGAACACCGCCGGCGCCTTCGACTGGACGCCGGGCTTCAACCAGGCGGGTTCCTACACCGTCGCCTTTACCGCCGCGAACGCTCTCTCGGGGAGCGCCTCCACGGTGATCGACGTCTCGAACAGCGACCGCGCCCCGGTCGTGACCGCGCCTGCGACCGTCGCCGGTGTGGAAGGGTCGCCGATCAGCTTCAATGTCAGCGCGGCCGACCCGGACGGAGACCTCATCGCGAGCCTCAGCGCGCTCGGACTCCCGGCCGGCGCGAGCTTCACGGCGGCCCCCGGCAACACCTCGGGCGCCTTCGATTGGACGCCCGGATTCGCCGAAGCCGGCGCCTATCCGATCGTCTTCCGCGCCTCGAACGCACTCAACGGCGCCGCGACGACCACCATCCAGGTGGGGAACGCGAATCGCGCGCCGCTCGCCGTCGACGGCGGACCCTACAGCGGCGTGGCCGGATTCCCGGTCGCGTTCAACGGCTCGGCCTCCAGCGATCCGGACGGCGACGCGCTCACCTATGCCTGGGACTTCGGCGACGGCGGCTCGGCCACCGGCGCCACGCCGTCCCACACCTACACGGTGGGCGGCCAATACAGCGTGATTCTGACCGTGACTGACACCGGCGCCCCCGCCCTCTCGGACAACTCGACCGCCATCGCCACCATCACCAGCGTCTTCGCGGTCCGGACCTTCACGAGCGGCGGCAACAAGGCGATCCGCCTCGGGTCGGGTAAGCCGCAGTGGTGCATGCAGCTCGAAGCCGCGGGGAACGCCTTCACCCTGAACGATCTCTCGATCCCCTCGGTGGTCCTCCAGTACGGCGGCCAGGAGATCCACGCCGTCGGCGGCAAGTCGCTCTTCTCGGGCGACACCGACAACAACGGCGTCAACGAACTCACGCTCTGCTTCACGAAGACCGACCTTCGGACGCTCCTCGCCGGACTCCCGTCCGGCCGCAACACGGTGACGCTGCACATCGCCGGGTCGCTCAACTCCGGGGCGCTCATCTCCGGCTCGATGGTGATCGACGTGTTCGGAAGCGGCGGCTCGCTGGCGGCCTCGGTCTCTCCGAATCCGCTGAACCCCGAAGCGGTGCTCAGCTTCATGACCACGAAGCCGGGCTCGGTCCGCGTGCGTCTCTACGACACCGCCGGACGCTTCGTCCGCACGCTCGAGGATCGCTCGGGCGCGGCGGCCGGTTACCACGACATCCGAATCGACGGGCGAGACGAGAGCGGGAAGCGGCTCCCGACGGGCGTCTACTTCTACCGCGCCGAGACGCCGGACGGCGTCATGAACGGACGATTCACGATCTTGAAGTAACGGAGATGTCCACCCGGTCGACGGGTCGCAGGCACAGGTTACGGGACGTAACACTGACGTACGGTCGCGGAAACAGCATCGTTACGTCCCGCGCCTAGCCTGCGACTGTCGCCGCCGGGAGGAACATGGACGGAGCCGGTCCGACACCGGAGCCATTCGGGCGATGACCCAAGGGAGACCGACATCATGCTGCAGAAGCGAATCCTGACCATCCTCGCCGTCGCCGGAACGCTGGCCGCGGTGGCCGGCACCGCCATCGGCGCGAGCACGCCGGAGCGGATCGTGTTCGACGGGAACGTGCTCTGGGGGAATGCCGCCTCCGGCACGACGCCGCTTCCGTGGGCGACCACGAGCGGCCCCTGCACCACGGGCGTGGCGCCCGGCACGCCGATCACCTACAGCACCACGCAGCTCGGCACGACCTTCTTCACGCACAACCGGACCGACGTCGATCCGA
>DASTSZ010000231.1:0-4491 GCA_035760425.1 Candidatus Eiseniibacteriota bacterium
GCGCCACGCTGGGCGCGGCCCTGGTCGTGCCGCTCATGAACGTGGTTCCGACGCCAATGATCGTGGCGCTCGCCGGAATCCTCCCGCTCCTCGCGGCAGTCGTCGTCACGCGCCGAGCGGCCGTGCCGGCCGCCGTTCTCGCGCTCGCGATCGTCGGCCTCGCCATCTGGCAGGAGCCCTTTCGCCTTCACTACACGAAGGAGTACGCCGAGACGCGCGACGTGCTCTACGAGCGTTGGACGCCGACGGCGCGAATCACGGTCTTCCCGAAGCTCTTCTTCGCGAAGACGCAGGGGAACGCGTTCGGGTGGGGCTTGGGGCTTCGCTATGCGCCGCGCCCCATCGAGCAGATGTGGATCGAGCAAGACGGCTCGGCCGGCACGCCCATCACGCGGCTCGACGGAGCCACCGGCGAGGACGCGCTCCAGGCGCTACGGGGCCCCGGCTTCGACCATCTCGACTTCGACGTCACGAGCGTGGCGTACGCCTTCAGCCCGCCGCGTCGCGTCTGCGTGATCGGGGCGGGCGGCGGACGCGACATTCTCTGCGCCTTGCGCGCCGGCGCGACCGACGTGGACGCCGTGGAACTGAACCCCGGGATCGTGGACGCCGTCTCGCGGCCCTTCGGAGAATTCTCCGGCCACGTCTACAACCTGCCGGGCGTTCACCCGGTGGTGAGCGAGGGCCGGAGCTTCCTGACGCATTCCAAAGGCGGCTACGACCTGCTTCAGATCTCGCTCATCGACAGCTGGGCGGCCACCGCGGCCGGCGCCTTCGCGCTCTCCGAGAACTACCTCTACACGACGGAGGCCCTGCAGCTCTATTGGCGCCGACTCTCGGATCATGGCGTCCTGTCGATCAGCCGCTACGCGACGGGCGAACGGGCGAATGAGATCGTTCGCATCGCGCGCCTGGCGCTCCACGCTCTGGAGCGCGAAGGCGTGCAGGAGCCCTGGCGTTACATGGGACTCGCGGTGTCGCGGGACGTGGGGACGCTCCTCATCACGCGCGATCCGTTCGACGCCGACCGCCTGGTTCGATTCGCGAAGGTCTGCTTCGATCGGGGCATCCGGCGGGAGTGGCCGATGGCGGAAGGCGAGCCGACGGGACCGATCGCGTCGCGATTGACCGATTCCGGCGAGCGCCAGACCGCGGCGGAGGGATTCTCGCTCGAGCCGCCCACCGACGACCGTCCGTTCTTCTTCCAGATGATGCCGGTGCTCGGCGGTCCCGGGCACGCGGCGCCCGCCGCGAAGCTCTCCGCCAACGAGAACTCGGTGCTACTCCTGCGGAGCCTGCTCTACCTCATGTCGGGACTCGCGGTGGTGCTCTTCCTAGCACCGTTTCTCGTCCGTCGCTCGATCGGAGGCGGCCCGATGCTCTGGCGCGGAAGCCTCTACTTCATCGCGATCGGAATCGCATTCATGCTGGTCGAGGTGCCGTGGATCCAGCGCTTCATTCTCTACCTCGGCCATCCGAGCTACGCGACCACGGTCGTGCTCGCGACGCTGCTCCTCACCGCCGGCCTCGGATCGCTCGTCGCCGCCCGCGTCGATCCGGCGACGGTTCGGAGGTTCTCGCCGTTGCTCCCGCTCGCCATCGTCGCCGTGAACCTCGCGGCGGGGCCCGCGTTCGCGGCGACGCTGGGTGCGTCCCTTCCCGGGCGCATCGGCGCGAGCGTGGCGCTGCTCGCGCTGCCGGGATTCTTCATGGGATTCGCCTTCCCGAGCGGTATGATGCGCTTCGGCGCCGACCGCACGGCATGGTTCTGGGCCATGAACGGCATCGCGAGCGTCGTGGCGAGCGTCGTCGCCCTCGCGCTCACCATGACCTTCGGCCTCACGACGACGGTCTTCATCGGAGTTGTGGCGTATGTGATCGCGGTGCTCCTCCTGACCATGCCGAGCCGCGAGCCGCGCGCGGCCAAATGAGGTCTCATTGATCGCCGTGACGCGGGCCCGACGGAATTTCCCCGACGCACTGACTCGAGCCGCGATTCTGGCGATGACGCTCGCCGCGATGCCCGTGTCGACCTCCGCCCGGGCCTCCACGCAGCCCGCCCAGTCCGCCGTTGAAGCGGTGAAGTACGTGGACCTCGAGCGCTATGTCGGACAGTGGTATGAAGTCGCGCGGATCCCGAATCGATTCCAGAAGCAATGCGCGCGAGGAACGTCCGCCGAATACTCCCTGAATGAAGATGGCCGAATTTCGGTGGTGAACCGGTGCTTCAAGGAGGACGGAAGCCGGGATGAGGCGAAGGGAGTCGCGAAGGTCGTCGATGCCGCGACCCACGCAAAGCTCAAGGTGAGCTTCGTCAGTTTTCTCGGGTGGCGCCCCTTCTGGGGCGACTACTGGGTGATCGGACTCGACGAGGACTACCGCTGGGCCGTCGTCGGCACGCCCGACCGGAAGTTCGGCTGGATCCTCGCTCGCTCGCCCACCCTATCCACGGAGACGCTCGACCGGGTATTCGAAGTCGTGGAAGCCAACGGCTACGCTCGGGAGGCGTTCAAACTGAGCGCGCCGTAGCCCATCCAGCGACCTCCTAATTTCGCCCCGCAAAGACTGCCGTGCGCGCTTTGCCCCCTCTCCGACGTCTGTTCAGCTGGATGAGCGAGTGGGCGCGGCCCAACCGGCTTCGATAGCAGGCCCTCGCCCGCGCGGTCCGGGGGCTGACAGGCCCCCCCCGGGTCGCTAGACTCCATTCCCATGCCGCTCTCCCCGAAAACCCGCCTCGGAACCTACGAAATCATCGGCCCCCTCGGCGCCGGAGGGATGGGCGAGGTCTATCGTGCGAGGGACCTCCGCCTGGGTCGGGACGTGGCGGTGAAGGTCCTCCCCCAGGCGATCGCCTCGTCCCCCGAAGGCCTCGCACGGTTCGGGCGCGAGGCGCGGGCGATCGCGGGGATCAATCACCCGAATATCGTCGTGCTCCACTCGGTGGAGGAGGAGGACGGGATCCACTTCCTCACGATGGAACTCGTCGAGGGACAGCTGCTCTCGCAGCTCGTCGCTCCCGGCGGGCTTCCCCTCTCCCGTGTGCTCGAACTCTCGATCCAACTCACCGACGCGCTCGTGGCGGCGCACGAGCGCCAGGTGATCCACCGCGATCTCAAACCCGGCAACGTGATGGTGACGCGCGAAGGCCGGGTGAAGGTCCTCGACTTCGGCCTCGCGAAGATGGCGGAGGGCGCGGGTCCCGATCCCGGCGCGGACCTGACCGCGACGGTCGAGTCCCCGATCTCGGGCACGGGCGAGGTGCTGGGCACCGTTCCCTACATGGCGCCCGAGCAGTTGCGCGGCGAACCGGCGGACGCGCGATCCGATCTCTTCGCGTTGGGGATCATCATCTACGAACTCACAACCGGCCGCCGACCCTTCGCCGGCGGCGGCTCGAGCGAGATCAGCGCGTCCATCCTCCGCGACACGCCGGAGCCGCTGACTCGCGCCCGCGCCGACGTCCCCCGGGATCTCGAGCGCATCGTGAGCCTCTGTCTCGAGAAGAACCCGAGAGAGCGCATCCAATCCGCGCTCGACGTCGGCAACGAACTCCGTCGCCTGCGCCGACTGCCGGACGGCGGGGAGTCCGGGAGCGCGGCCGCCGAGAAAGTCGCCACCGTCGCGGTGCTCCCCTTCGTGAATCGGAGCGCCGACGCCGACGACGAGTACTTCTCCGAGGGCCTCGCGGACGAACTCCTCAACGTGCTGGCTAAGATCAAAGGGCTTCGCGTATCGGCACGCGCGTCGTCGTTTCACTTCAAGGGCATGAACGTCACGCTCGGCGAGATCGGCCGAACGCTCAATGTCGCCACGGTGTTGGATGGAAGCGTCCGCAAGGCCGGCAACCGCGTGCGGATCTCGGTCCAGCTGGTGAAGGTCGCCGACGGCTATCACCTCTGGTCCGAGACGTACGACCGGACGCTGGACGACATCTTCGCCGTGCAGGACGACATCGCCCAGGCGGTGGTGAAGGAGCTGCGAACGGCGCTCTTGGGCGAAGAGGCCGACTCGGACGCGAGCGGGCTTGCGAAGGCCGAGGTCGCGATGGCGGCGAAGGGTCGCGGAACCGACCCGGAGGCGCATCGGCTCCACCTCCTGGCCGGGCATCTCATCGCTCGATTCACGCGGGCGGACACGGCGAGGGCGATCGAATACCTGAAGCAGGCGATCGAGCGGGATCCGAAGTTCGCGCTGGCTTGGGCGGAACTCGCGCTCGCGTATGCGCGGGAAGCGGATTGGGGTTGGGTCCCCGTAACCGAAGGGTACGCGAGAGCCCGGGAGGCGGTGGAGCGCGGGCTTTCGCTGGAGCCGGACCTCGCCGAGGGACATGTAGAGAAGGCCAGAATCGCGATGCAACACGACTGGGACTGGCGCGGCGCGGAGTCCTCGATTCGTCGCGCATTGGAGCTGGCGCCGGGGAACGCCCGGGTGCTTCGCATGGCCGGCTCGCTTGCGCTCAATCAGGGACGGTTCGAGCAGGCGATCGAACTC
>DASTSZ010000232.1:0-12579 GCA_035760425.1 Candidatus Eiseniibacteriota bacterium
ACCACACCTGGTTCCAGGTGGAGCGGACGGGAACGTTCCAAGGGCAATGCGCGGAACTCTGCGGCGTCCTCCACGGCGACATGATGATCAACGTGAAGGTCGTGACGCCCGAAGAGTTCGACCGCTGGGTCGAGCAGAAGAAGAAGGGAGCCTAGGATCATGGAAGCGGGATCGTTGGCGGGCGGCCACCACGCCGCGGCCGCGCCGGCCTCGGGCGTGAAGCCGGCCGGGGGGTTGGCGAAGTGGCTCTTCACGACCGATCACAAGCTGATCGGCGTGATGTACATGTGGCTCGCGTTCTTCTTCTTCGCCGTGGGCGGCATCTTCGCGCTCCTCATCCGGACGCAGCTCTTCGCGCCGGGGCTGAAGGTGCTCTCGCCGCAGGTCTACAACCAGATCATGTCGCTCCACGGATCGTTCATGATCTTCTTCTTCACGATCCCGATGCTCGCGGGAATCGGAAACTACGTGCTGCCGATTCAGATCGGCGCGCGCGACATGGCCTTCCCGCGGTTGAACGCGATCTCCTTCTGGCTCCTCATTCCGGCCGGACTGATGATGATCGCGAGCATGTTCCTTCAGGGCGGCGCGGCCGCCGGCGGCTGGACGTCGTATCCGCCGCTCTCCTCGGCGCAGTATTCGCCGGGGCCGGGCGTCGATCTCTGGATCCTCGGGCTCCATCTCGCGGGCCTCTCGTCGATCCTGGGCGGAATCAACTTCGTCGTGACGGTCACGAATCTCCGCGCCCCCGGCATGACGATGTGGAAGATGCCGATGTTCTGCTGGGCGGTCTTCATCACGCAGTGCATCATCCTCGTCGCCACGCCGGTGCTCGCGGGCGCGCTCACGATGCTCCTGACCGACCGCCTCTTCGGCACCTCGTTCTTCATGCCGGCGGCGGGCGGCGATCCGGTGCTCTGGCAGCACCTCTTCTGGTTCTACTCCCACCCGGCCGTCTACATCATGGTGCTCCCGGGCATGGGCGCGATCTCCCAGATCCTGCCGGTCTTCTCCTCGAAGCAGCTCTTCGGCTACAAGGGCCTCGTCTTCTCCACGGCGGGCATCGGGCTCATCGGGTTCCTGGTCTGGGGCCACCACATGTTCTCCACGGGCATCGATCCGCGGCTCCGCTTCTTCTTCTCCTTCGCGTCGATGGTCATCGCGGTGCCGACGGGGGTGAAGATCTGGTCCTGGATCGCGACGGTCTGGGGCGGATCGATCCGCTTCCGCACGCCGATGCTCTACGCGCTCGGCTTCATCGCGCTCTTCGTCGTCGGCGGGATCACGGGGGTCTGGCTCGCGCTCGTGCCGTTCGACGTGCAGGTGCACGACACCTACTTCGTCGTGGCGCACCTCCACTACGTGCTCTTCGGCGGATCGCTCATGTCGATCTTCGCCGCCATCTACTACTGGTTCCCGAAGATCTCCGGCCGCATGTACAACGAAGGCATGGGCAAGCTCCACTTCTGGCTCACCTTCATCGGAATGAACCTCACGTTCATGCCGATGCACTTCATGGGCATCCTCGGAATGCCGCGCCGGATCTACACGTACCAGGCGCAGTACACGTCCTGGAACCAGGTCGCGTCGATCGGCGCGGGCATCCTCGGCGTCGGCATGACGATCTTCTTCGTGAACATGCTCTACAGCCTCTGGAAGGGGCGTAAGGCGCCCGTCGATCCGTGGGAGCACATGGACGTGAACCGCACGCTCGATTGGACCGTCAGCTCGCCGCCGCCGGCCGAGAACTTCGCCACGCTTCCGATCATTCGCTGACGGGATGGGCCGCCCGCCCGGGCGGCCCGCTCCGCCCGCCGAGGAACGCACCCCCACGACGCGTATGAACGAACGCCGCTCGCCGCTCGCCTCGCTCCTCATCACGACGCTCGTCCTCTTGTTCGTGCTGGTCGTCTGGGGCGGCGTCGTGCGCCTGAGCGGTTCGGGGCTCGCCATCCCCGACTGGCCGCTGGCGGAAGGGAAGCTCCTCCCTCGGCCCCACCCGAACGTCCTGATCGAGTACGCCCACCGCGCGCTCGCCGGCACGGTCGGACTCCTGACCGCGGCGATCGCGTTCCTCGTCTTCCGGAGCGCCGTCTGGCGCCCGCGCCTCGGCGGCTGGATGACGGCGGCGATCCTCGTCCTGGGACTGCAGATCTTCATCGGCGGGCGCGTCGTTCTGGAGGAGTTGCCGATCGACCGCGTCGTCACCCACCTCCTGCTCGCCTTCGTCTTCTTCGCGCTCCTGCTCGCGATCACGCTCCGCGTCCAGGACGGGCCCGACGGACGCCCGCGCGCGGCGGCGGGGCAGGCGACGGGGCTCGCGAGGTGGGCCGGGCTCGCCTCCTTCCTCGTCCTGGGGCAGGTGGCGCTCGGCGGATGGGTTTCGTCGTCGGGGGCGGCGCTCGCCTGTCCCGACTTCCCGACCTGCCACGGCTCGTGGCTCCCTCGCATGGAGGGGCTCGTCGGGATCCACTACGCGCACCGCCTCGGGGCCTACGTCGTGACGCTCGTCATCCTCGCGCTCCTCGTCCGGTCCGCCTCCGTATCGCTTCCGAGCAAGTCGCGCTGGATTCTCCGAATCTCGGGTATACTCCTCGGGTTGCAATTCACCCTCGGGGTCGCGAACGTGCTCCTACGGCTGCCGCTGCCGGTGAGCGCCGCGCACCTCGGCACCGCCCTGATCCTCTTCGGGAGCCTCCGCATCGCGAGCCATGAGCTTTCCCGTGCGTGATTACATCGAGCTGATGAAGCCGCGCATCGTCGCCCTCGTCATCGTGACGGCGGTGGCGGGCGTCGTGGTGGAGGGGTCGCTCCTCCATCAGGGGTGGCGGCTCGCGCTGGTCCTCTTCGCCATCACGCTCACGGCGGGCTCCGCGAACGCCTTCAATCAGTACTTCGAGCGCGATCTCGACGCCCTCATGGAGCGGACGCGCACGCGCCGCCCGCTCCCGCTCCACCGGATGAAGGCGGGGAACGCGCTCGCGTTCGCCGTCGCCATCGGCGCCGTGGCCACGATCCTCCTGGCGGTCGTCTCGAATCTGCTCGCCGCGGCGCTCGCGCTCGGCACGATCGTCTTCTACGGCTTCTTCTACACCCTCTGGCTCAAGCCGCGCACGGTGCACAACATCGTGATCGGCGGCGCCGCCGGCGCCATGGGCCCCGTCATCGCGTGGGCCGCGGGCGCGGGCACGCTCGCCCTTCCGCCGATCCTCATGTTCCTCGTGATCTTCCTCTGGACGCCGCCCCACTTCTGGGCGCTCGCGGTCTGCGTGGGGGAGGACTACCGAAAGGTCGGCATCCCGATGCTTCCGATCGTGAAGGGGAACGCGGAGACCTACCGGCAGATCGTCTGGTACAGCATCGCGCTCGCGATCCTCACGATCGCCATGCCGTTCCTCGACGCGGGCGGCCTCGTGCTCGCCGCCGTCGCGCTGCCGCTGAGCGGCGTCTTCGTCTGGAAGGCGTTCCAGGCGCGCCGCGCGGCCAGCGTGGAGCGAGCCTGGGACGTCTTCGGCTACTCGATCGTCTATCTCTTCGCCCTCTTCCTCGGAATGATCGCCGACGCCATCTGGCACGTGCCGCTCGGCCCGTTCCTCTCGTAGGCCGCCATGAAACGCCCCAGCAACGCGCTCCTCGGCCTCTCCCTCGCGCTCGGCGTGCTCGTCATGTTCTCCGTCGCCTACGCGAACGTGCCGCTCTTCAAGATGTTCTGCCAGCGGTTCGGACTCGGCGGGACGGCCAAGGCGGGATCGAAGGAACCGACGTGGATGCAGTCGAGTTCCACCGGCCCCATGTCGGTGCGGGACGTGCAGGTGAAGTTCATGGGGGTCGTGCAGAGCGGACTGCCGGTGCGGTTCGGCCCGTCCGAGCCGGTGATCACGGCGAAGATCGGGAAGCCGGTGCATCTCATGTACACCTTCACGAACATGAGCGACGATTCGGTCTTCTTCCGGGCCGTCCACTCGATCGCCCCCGTGGAGGCGGCGCGCGAGTTCCAGCTCATGCAGTGCTTCTGCTTCGACGATCAGACGCTGGCGCCGCGCCAGACGGTCACGCTCCCGGTCTACTTCGCGCTCTCGCCGCGGACGCCGGGGAACGTGAACGAAGTGATGCTTTCCTACTCGCTCTTCCCGCGCGATCCCGCGAAGCCGCTTCCGGTGCCCGCGAAGGAGGCCAATTGAGCGCGACGACGCACGCCGGGCCCGCCTCGCCGGCGCGGCTACGACGGATTCTGGTGGTCGTTCTGATCGTCTGCGGCCTGCTCGGCGTCGCGGGGTACTACTACGGCGGCTGGCTCCTGAAGCACCCGCCGGAGCCGAAAGAAGTCCGGCCGGGGCACTGACGCACCCCGGCCGTTTCGATCGTCTTGCTTTGTCCGCTTTACCGCTGCTGCGCTACTTCGCCTCGCCCGTGTAGACGGCCATGATGCTCCGGAGGAGCTTCAGCGCCTCCGGCTTCTTCCGCTGGAACGAATTCCTTCCGATGATCGAGCCGAATCCGCCGCCGTCCCGGATGGCGCGCGCCTCGTTCACGACGTCCTCGTCGTTGTCCTTCTTCGCCCCGCCCGAGAAGATCACGATGCGCCGCCCGTCGAACGACGACTGCACGACGTGGCGGACGCGCTCGGCGAGCGTGGCGATCGGAATGGCGTTCTTCACGTAGGCCTTCTTCGCCTCCTCCTGCTCGATGTGCTCGGAGGGGAGCTTCACCTTGATGATGTGCGCGCCGAGCTGCGCCGCGATCTGCGCGGCGTAGGCGACGACGTCGATCCCGGTCTCGCCCGCCTTGCTGATGTCGGAGCCGCGCGGGTAGGACCAGACCACGACGGCGATGCCGGCGGCCTTGGCCTCTTCCGCGAGGTCCCGGATCTGTTCGTACATCATGGTCGCCTGCGAGGAGCCGGGGTAGATCGTGAACCCGATGGCCGAGCAGCCGAGGCGAAGCGCGTCGTTCACGCTCCCGGTCACGGCCGAGAGGGGATCCTTCTCGTCATGGAGGACGTCGTGGTTGTTCAGTTTCAGAATCGTCGGCACCTCGCCCGCGAAGTCGGCCGCGCCGGCCTCGAGGAAGCCGAGGGGCGCCGCGTAGGCGTTGCAGCCCGCCTCGACCGCGAGTTCGAAGTGGAAGCGCGGGTCGTAGCCGGCGGGGTTGGGCGAGAAGGAGCGGGCCGGTCCATGCTCGAAGCCCTGGTCCACGGGCAGGATGACCATGCGGCCGCTACCGGCCGTGGTCCCGTGCATGAGCATCCGGGCGAGGTTGGCCTTCACCCCGGGATTGTCCGAGGAATACCAGGAAAGGATCTCGCGGACGCGAGGCGTGAGACGCATGGGGGACTCCTCGGTTGGGTTGGGTTGTTCCTTCGATCGAGCGCGGTAAGGATAGGTCCTGGACTCGTTTAGGGCAAGCCTCTCTGGTGTTGCGGCGGCGGGCGCGAAGGCGACGAAGGGGGCTCCTGGAGTATGCGTCGCGGCTTCGCCGCTCGCGAACTCCTTCCGCCCCCTCCTTTGTCTTCGCGCCCTCAGGGGCTACGGCGGGAGGCTTAGCGAAGCGTGGCGGGCGGCTCCCCATAGGGCGGTTCGGTCGTCTAGGACGACCCAGACGGGGATGTCTCCCAGAAGCGCGCGGTGGGGTTCTTTGTCGCGGAAAGCGGTCTCGAAGGTGGCGGTCCGCAGCGCGGGGAGAATCCTCGGGGCGATGCCGCCGCCGATGTAGATGCCTCCTCTGGCTACGCAGCGGAGGGCTAGGTTGCCGGCTTCGGAGCCGTAGATGCCGGCGAAGACGTCGAGGGACCTTTCGCAGGCGGGGCAGCGGTTGGCTAGGGCGTTGGCCGAGACTTCGCTTGGGAGCGCTTCCGGGCTGGCGGCGTCCGCTTGGTGGGCCTTCCAGGCCTTTGCCGCGCCCTCTTCGGCGTGGATTACTTCCGCGATGTTCGCGAGGCCGGGGCCGGAGAGGACTCGCTCCACGCTGACGCGGCCGAATCTCTCGCGAACGACGCGCCAGATGGCGAGTTCGGTGTCGGTGCGGGGAGCCCAGTCGGCGTGGCCGCCTTCCGAGGGAATCGGCACGAAGTCGCCGTCGATCCTCGCGAGGATCGATTCCCCGAGGCCCGTTCCGGCGGCGAGGATGGCGGCGTTGGCGTCGGCCGCGCTCGGTCCCGACAGGAGCGGCGCGAGCCCTTCCGGGCGGAGCGCGACGACGCCGTAGCCGGTCGCGACGAGATCGTTCACCAGACCGACGCGGGGCAGGCCCAGGTGTCGCGCCAGCGACGCCGCGTCGACCGACCACGGGACGTTCGAGCCTTCGCCTCGCCCGCCGGCGATCGGTCCGGCGAAGCCGACGCTGGCCGCGGCGATCGGGCCGCGCACGGACGACGCGTGCGCCGCCCGAAAGGCGTCGAGGATCGCCTCGAACGAGGGGAAGTCGGCGGAGCGGTAGCCGGCCGACGCCGCCACCTCGCCGATCTCCCCCGGCGCCGGCGACAGGACGAATGCGAGATTGGTCTTCGTCCCGCCCACGTCGGCCGCGAGCAGCAGGCGCGCGCTCACGCCGCGCTCCCGAGCGCCGCGAGCGCCGCGGCCACCGGCGCCGCCTCATCGAGCGCCGGGTTCGGCTCGTGGCGGTGAATTTCGCCGACGAGGCAGGCCGCGAATTCGCGATAGCCGAAGGAACGCTCGAGGAGCCGCGCCTCGGGCGACACGAACTCCACCGTGGCGATCCGGTCGCGGCCCCGATGCGAGACGACCACGTCCAGCGGCGCCGGCTTTCCGGAACGAAGCCGCACGGCGGTCAGCACCGGCTCGGCGACGTCGGGCTCGCGCTCGAACGCGACCGTGACGCTGCGTCCCGGCGCGTCGAAGCGATAGCGCGTGTCGCGCCGGTCGCGAAGCGTCCAGCCGAGGCGCGAGGCGATCCATCCGGCCACGAGCCACGCGCCGGCCGGCGGCGCGGCGCCTCCGTAGTGGATGACGACGTCCCGCAGCCCCGCGAGGGCGCGGGCGGCGACCGGCTGGTCGAAGACTTCGGCCAGGAGTTCGCGCCACGGGGCGATGCGCGCCCAGGCGATGTCGCGCGATCGGCTGCTCCCGCGCGCGGCGATTCGGCGCCAGACCGACGCCATGGAAGCCGCGTCGTCGCGCGTGGCGCTGTCTTCCAGCACCACGTCGGCCATGGCTTCGAGCGCGCGCCAGGACTCGGGCTCGCGGTCGCCGTCGAGCCGGAGCAGGATCACGGGAAGGTCGCCGACCAGGAGCGAGGCGACGGCGCTCGGCACGAGCGCGTCGGCCGCGGGCCCGGAGGAAAGAACGATCTGTTCGGAGCAGATGAGGCCGCCGCCGCCTGGGCGGAGATGGCAGAACGCCGTCGCGCGCGCGAGCAGGCCGCCCGGCGTCGCGCCGCCCCGGTCGCGCGGCGCGGCCCCGCGCTCGAGGCGGAAGAGCCGGGAGGGATGGCGGCGCGTCAGCTCCACGAGGACGGGATCGAGCGGCGCGTGCGTGGCCGCGTCGAGCGGCACGATGACGTTCGCGAGCGCGGCCCGGTAGAGCGCGCCCTTCGACGGCGCGGCCGACTTCCACATGGCGCGGAGCTCGCGTTCGATGGCCGTGGCGTCGAAGGGGCGTTCGCCCTCCTGGCTCTGCATCAAGAAGGGTTCGCCGCCGCCGGACGCGGATGCCGGCGCGGACGCGGACGCAGGCGCGGGCTTCGGCGAAGGCGGCGGCGTCGGACCTCTCACAGCCGGTACCAGTGCCGGCCGTCGCGCGCGATGAGCCGATCGGCTTCGGCGGGTCCCCACGTGCCCGCCGCGTACGTCCCCACGGTCGGCGCCCCCGACCCCCAAGCCGACGCGATGGCGTCGACGTGCTCCCACGCCAGTTCCACCTCGTCGCGCCGCGCGAAGAGCGTCGAGTCGCCGAGGTTGCAGTCGAGCAGGAGCCGCTCGTAGGCCTCGGGCGGATCGGCGCCGAACGACGTGAGGTAATTGAAGTCCATCCGGACCGGATCGATGTGGAGCGACTGGCCGGGGGACTTCGAGCCGAAGGAGAGCGAGATCCCCTCGTCGGGCTGAATGCGCAGCCGGAGCACGTTCGCCTCCAGCGCCTCGCATCCCGCCGAGCGAAAGAGCGCGTAGGGCGGATGCCGGAAGACGATCGTGATCTCGGTGGCGCGTTTCGCGAGCCGCTTTCCGGTGCGGAGGTAGAAGGGAACGCCGGCCCAGCGCCAGTTGTCGACCTCGAGCCGGGCGGCGAGATAGGTCTCCGTCGTGGAGCGCGGATTCACGCCCGGCTCCTCCCGATAGCCCGGGGCCGCGCCGCCCGCGACGGCGCCGGCGGCGTACTGGGCGCGCACGGTCCGCTCGGCGACCTGCTCCGGCCGGAGCGGCGCGAGCGCGCGAAGCACCTTCACCTTTTCGTCGCGCACGGCGTCCGCCTCGAAGCGCGCCGGGGGTTCCATGGCGGTGAGTGTGAGCAGTTGGAGCATGTGATTCTGGAGGATGTCCCGCAGCACGCCCGCGCGCTCGAAGTAGTTGGCCCGCCCTTCGACGCCGATCGACTCGGCGACGCAGATCTGAACGTGGTCGACGTAGCGGTTGTTCCAGAGCGGCTCGAAGATCCCGTTTCCGAGGCGCAGGACCAAGATGTTCTGCACCGTCTCCTTGCCGAGATAGTGGTCGATGCGGAAGACCTGCCGCTCGTCGAAGGAGGCGTGCACCTGGTCGTTCAGGGCGCGGGCCGAGGGGAGGTCGTGGCCGAACGGCTTCTCGATGATGACGCGCGTCCATCGCGCCGGGTCGCCGACCGGATGGACCAGCCCGGCGGCGCGGAGCCCCTCGAGCACGAGGGGCGAGGCGTCGGGGGGCGTCGCGAGGTAGTAGATGCGATTGCCGACGGTTCCGCGTTCCCGCTCCAACTCCTCCAGGAAGCCGCGGAGCGCGACGAAGTCCTCCGTCCGCTCGAACGTTCCGCTCCGGTAGAAGAGCGAGGCCGCGAAGCGCTGCCACTCGGGGTTCGCGTGTTCGGCGGACTCCGGCCGGACCGCGTCGCGGAACTCGTCGTCGGTGATCGGGCGCCGCGCGAATCCGACCACCGCGCTCTTCGGGTGGAAGAGCTTCTCGCGCGAAAGGGCGAAGAGCGCGGGGAGCAGCTTTCGATGCGTGAGATCGCCGCTGGCGCCGAAGACGACGACCGTGCAGGGATCGGCGGCGCGGAGCGTGACGCTGCCTTCCCGAAGCGGATTGATCGCGGAGAGAGAGTCGGGCGACGCCGCGGACGTGGCGGAGGCGTCGGGCGTCACGCCTTCTTCACCGCGTGGCCGCCGAACTTGTTCCGCATCGCCGCGAGGAGGCGGCCCTGGAACGACGACTCCTGGCGAGAGCGGAAGCGCGCCTGGAGCGCGAGGGTGAGGACCGGCGCGGGCACCGCGCGCTCCACCGACTCGATCACGGTCCAGCGGCCTTCGCCAGAATCCTCCACGTAGTCGGCCACGCGATCGAGGTTCGGATCCTCCTTGAGCGCATCGACCGTGAGATCGAGGAGCCAGGAGCGGACGACGCTCCCGTGCTGCCAGAGGGCCGCGATCCGGCCGAGGTCGAGCGGGTAGGGGGAGGCCTTGAGGATTTCGAAGCCTTCGGCGTACGACTGCATCATGCCGTACTCGATGCCGTTGTGGATCATCTTCACCAGATGGCCCGCGCCGTTCGCCCCGACGCGCGCGTAGCCGTCGGGCGGGGCGAGCGTCGTGAAGATCGGCTCGAGCCGGCGGCAGACGCTCTCGCTTCCGCCGACCATGATGCAGTAACCGTTCGCCAGTCCCCAGACGCCGCCGGAGGTGCCCGAGTCGACGAAGTCGATCTTCTTCTCGGCCAGCATCGCGGCGCGGCGGACGGAGTCCTTGTAGTTCGAATTGCCGCCGTCGATGATCGTGTCGCCCGGCTTCAGGAGCGCGGCAAGCTGCTTGATCGTCTCCTCGGTGGCGTCGCCGGAGGGGACCATCACCCAGACGGTCCGCGGCGACGACTCCAGCCGCGCGACGACGTCCGCGAGGCTCGTCGCGCCGAACGCACCCTCGCGAACGACCTCGGCGACCGTCTCGGCCGACCGCGCCCAACCCACCACCCGGTGTCCGCCTCGAAGAAGGCGAACCACCATGTTCTTCCCCATGCGGCCGAGTCCGACGAAACCGAGCTCCATCGCGCCTCCGGGCGGCTTACGGCCGCGGCGCGAGCGCGGCGGAGCGCTCGCGAATGGTGTCCATCATCTCGCGGAACGACTGGGCGAACGACTTGACGCCGTCCTCCAAGAGCTTCGCGCAGTGCTGCTCCAGGGAGATGCCCGCCTCGGCGAACGCGGCGCGCGTCTTCCGCGCCGTCTCCACGCGCGGGTCGAGCCGGTTGCCTTCGACCCGGCCGTGATCGAGCCAGGCGTCGATCGTCTCGCGGGGGGCGGTGTTGATGCTGTCGGGTCCCGCCAGCTCCTCGACGTACTTCACGTCGGAGTAGGCGGGGTTCTTCGTGCCGGTGCTCGCCCAGAGCATCCACTGCGGGCGCGCGCCGCGGGCGCGGAGCGATTCGAAGCCGGCGCCGAAGAACTGCGCGCGGTACTCCTCCCAGACGTCGAGCGCGTTGGCGACGGCGGCGGCGCCGCGAAGCCCGAGATAGCGATCACGCTCGGCCGGCGTGGCCGCCGCGGCCGCGCGCGCCTCGAGTTCCTTGTCGACGGCGGTGTCGAGCCGGCTCACGAAGACGCTCGCCACCGAATGGAGCCCCTCGATCGAACCGCCGGCCGCCAAGCGCTTCTCCACGCCGCGGCGGTAGGCGTTCGCGACCTCGGCGACCTGAGGCCGCGAGAAGAGGAGCGTGACGTTGATGCTGATCCCCTCCGCGATCAGGGTCTCGATCGCAGGAATCCCGGCGGGCGTGCCCGGGATCTTGACCAGGAGATTGGGGCGGGCGACGAGCGTCCAGAGGCGCCGCGCCTCCGCCACCGTGGCGGCCGTGTCGTGCGCGAGGTCGGGGGAGACCTCGAGGCTCACGAAGCCGTCGCGCCCGTTTCCGGCGCGAAACGCAGGCGCGAGCACGTCGGCGGTGCGCACGATGTCGTGCGCCGCGAGCGCGTCGTAGATCTGATCGGGCGTCTTGCCTTCCGACGCGAGGCGCGCGATGGCGGCGGGGTAGCCGAATCGGTCGCCGCCGATCGCGCCTCGGAAGATGGTGGGATTCGAGGTGACGCCGTAGACCGTTCCCTCCGCGACCAACCGCGCCAGCTCGCCGGACGTGAGGAGTCCGTCGCTAATGGTGTCGAGCCAGAGACTCTGACCCAGTTCGTGCAGCGCGACCGCGGGGGAGGGCTTCATGATCGATCTCCTCGGATTCGGTTAAGGATTCTTCGGCTTCGGGGTCGCGAGCAGCACGCGCCGGCCTTCGGGATCCATCGTCGAGATGACGCGATGGCCCCACGGCATGTCCGCGGGCGGCCCTTCGAAGTGAACGCCCTTCGCCGCGAGCGAGGCGTACGCCCGGTCGACGTCGGCCACGATGAAGTAGATCGTCGGCTCCTTCGCCGGACTCGGTTCGCCCATTCCCTCCATCGGCGGCATGAATCCGACGCTCGAGGTATGGCCCGTCCGGACGAAGAGGTACTGGAACTGCGGATCGAGATCGCTCTCGGTGAAGCCGAGCGTGTCGACGTAGAAACGCTTCACCGCCCCGGGATCGTGCGTCGTGTAGTCGATGTGGTGCATGACGAGCCCGATGCCGTTCGGCGGGGCGGGCGGCATGGACGGCGCGGGTTTCGGTCGCGGCGTGCTCGACGCGGCTCGGCGCGCCGGCTTCTTCGCGCGCTTCGGGGTCGGCTTCTTCGCGGCGCGCTTCGCGGCTTTCTTGGGCGCCGCCTTCCGCTTCTTCGAGGCGGCCTTGCCCCGCGAACTCTTCGTGGCGGGACGGCGGGACTTCTTGCGGGCGGGCATCCGATCCTCCTTGGGCTGGACCACTCCTAGCGATACCGGCGCGTGGCGGCGGGGCGTCGGCGGACCGGCGCCCCACGGCGCCATCCCCCGATGATGCCGCATGGCCAAACGAAGGCGCAAGGAGTTGACCTTGGCGGCGATCCGGGCTAGCGTCCCGGCGTGCCACGAATTCGGTCCGCCCCGACTCCCTCCGCCGCCCTGGCTCGCGCGCTCGTCCTCGTGCTGATCGCGGCGGCCGCCCTCGAGGGTTGCGCCTCCGCCCGCCGCGCGACCCAGAAGCCGCTCGAAATGGGGGACGCCGAAGAGCGCGTCCTCGGCGCTCGCGTCGCCGCGGCCTTCGAGGACAGCGAGAGCGTCTTCATCGACCGGCAGGTTTCGAATTACGTGAACCAAATCGGGCAAAAGATTGCGAGACTGTCCGATCGGCCGACCATCCCCTACACATTCCGGATCCTGAAAGGGGACCAGCCGAGGGGCCTCGTGCTTCCGGGCGGGTACATCTACGTCTCCGTCGGGCTCCTTCGACAACTTCGGTCCCAATGCGAGGTGGCGGGCGTACTTGCCCACATGATGGCGCATGCCTCCCTCGGCCACCCCGCCGAGGCGCTCGAGCGGGTGGAC
>DASTSZ010000233.1:0-4090 GCA_035760425.1 Candidatus Eiseniibacteriota bacterium
ACGCCGGCTTCCTCCGGCACCGACGCGATGGACATCCAGATCGCGAGCCTCGGCGTGGCGACGGCGGTCCTCGGCATCCCCTGCCGCTACATGCACACCGGCGTCGAGGTCGTGGAGCCGCGCGACGTCGACCGCAGCGCCACGCTCCTCGCCCACTACCTCTCGTCGCTCGAGTCCGACTGGCGCGCGACCGAGGTGCTCAAGTAATGCCGGCCGCCCGCGCCGCCTCGCGCGCGCGTTCGGCTCGAAACGGCGCGCCCGCCTTCGAGGAGCGCTTCCTCGAGGCCTTCTCGAACGCCGACGGACCGAGCGGCTGGGAAGGGCCGGTGCGGAACCTCGTCGTCGACGCGGTCCGCGATCACGTCGACAGTCTCGAAGTCGACGCGCTCGGGAGCCTCGTGGCGCGCGTGGCGCCGGCCGGTCCGCGCGGGGGGCGCCGACTCCCCCACGTCATGCTCTGCGCCCACATGGACGAAGTCGGCTTCATGGTCACCGCCGTCGAGAAGGACGGCCGGCTGCGCGTTCGGAAAGTCGGCGGCATCGACCCGCGCATCCTGCTCGGCCAAGTCTTCCGCGTCGGGCTGAACGGCGCGCGCGGGGTGATCGGGGTCCTCCCGGCGCATCTCCTCACCAACTCCGACATGGGCAAGGTGACGCCGATCGAAGAACTCTTCCTCGACATCGGCGCCGCCTCGCGCGAGGAGGCGCTCCAGGCCATCTCCATCGGCGACCTCGTCGCCTTCGACACGACGTATGAAGCGACAGGTCAGATTCGCAAGGGCAAGGCCTTCGACGACCGCGTCGGCTGCGCCGTCCTGGCGAGTCTCGTGCAGAAGCGCCCGCCGGTCCCCGTCACCGCCGTCTGGTCGGTGCAGGAGGAGATCGGACTCCGCGGCGCCGCCGCTGCCGCGCGGCGCGTGATGCCCGACGTGGCGATCATTCTCGAAGGAACCGCCTCGGGCGAGTCGCCCGGCGCTTCGGCGGAGGAGCAGCAGCCGCGCATGGGCGGCGGCCCGACCCTCACCGTGCAGGACCGAAGCCTCATGGCCGACGCGCGCCTCGTCGAGATGCTCGAACGGACGGCGAAGCGGCGGAAGATCCCGACCCAATGGAAGCGCCCCGGCGTCGGAGGCACCGACGCGGGCCGCATCGCCCTCTCGGGCGCCGGCGTGCCGGCGGCCGTCGTGTCGGTGGCGTGCCGCTACATCCACGCGCCGGCGGCCTATCTCGATATTCGCGATCCGCGGCGCGTGGTGGAGCTGGTCTGGCACACGCTCGAATCGCTTGGAAAGGAGTGGTCGTGAAACCGCGAGCCGGAAGTCTCGACGCCATCCTGACGGCGCTCGTTCCCGCCTACGGCCCGCCGGGCCGCGAGACGGGCGTGCGCGCCTCGCTTCGCTCGCTGCTGCGCGGCGTGGGCCGCGCGCGCGAGGACGCCCTCGGCAATCTCCATCTCCATCTGGAAGGACGCGGCCCGCGGCTGCTCCTCGTGGCCGCCATGGACGCGCCCGGCGTGATCGTGACGCGCGTCGAATCGGGCGGCACGGCGCGCATCGACCTCCTCGGGGGCCGCGGCGCGGCCGAGGCGATCGGCGCGACGGTTCGCTTCGCCGACGGCGGACGGGCGCTCGTCGCCTACGACCGCCCGTCGAACGGCAAGGAGGCCGGCTCGCCCGACGCGAGTTCGCTCTACCTCGTCACCGGCTACGACAAAGCGGCGGCGACGAAGCGCTTCCCGGTCGGCTCGGTCGGCATGCTCGAGGCGACCCTCGACCGGATGGGCGAGCAGTGGCGCGCCTCCTCGCTCGACAATCGCGCCGGCGCGGCGGCGGTCGTGGCCGCGCTGCTCCGCACGCGGAAGTCGCCGTACGACCTCCACGTCATCTTCACCGCGCAGAGCGAACTCGGCTCGCGCGGCGCCTTGACGGGCGCGTTCGGCGTCGAACCCGAGACGGCCGTCGTCGTGGAAGTGGCCCACGTCGGCGACGCGAAGGATCAGAGCCCCGTGACGCTCGGCGAGGGCCCCTGCATCGGACTGAAGGAATTTGGATACATCGCGCACCCTCAGGCGCTCGAGCTGGCGCGCAAGGCGGCGAAGGCCGCCCGCGTGCCGATCCAGTACCTGGTGCGCGACGAGGGATCGACCGACGCCGGCGCCGTGAGGCGCGCCGGGCCGGGCGTCCCCACCGTCTTGATCGCGATTCCCGCGCGAAAGACGGGCGGGCCCGACTCGCTCGTTCACTCGCGCGACTTGGAACGGACCGTCGATCTCGTGGCGAAGCTCATCGCGACGCCGCCGGCCCCGAAGCCGGCGCCGCGCGTGCGCACGCCCCGACGTGGAGGCCGATGATGAACGTATCGACACGCGGAAAGGAAGCGCAGGCGTCCCCCATCCGCCGGCTCGCACCGTACGCCGAGGCGGCGATGAAGGAAGGGACGAAGGTCTATCAGTTGAACATCGGGCAGCCCGACCTGCCGACGCCCGACATCGTCATGGAGCGGATCCGGAACTACCCGGGCACGTACGTTCCCTACTCCCCTTCGCCCGGCACCGCGGAGTTCCGCGAGGGAATGTCGCGCTACTACCAGGCGCACGGGCTCGATTTCTCTCCCGCCGAGATCTTGACGACGGTGGGCGGGAGCGAGGCCCTCCAGTTCGCCTTCTGGGCCCTCTTCGAACCGGGCGACGAAGTCATCATCTTCGAGCCCTTCTACACGAACTACGCGACCATGGCGCTCCTGGCGGGCGTCCACGTGAAGCCGATCGCGTGCGACGGCCGGACCGGCTATCACCTGCCCCCGATCGAGGCGATCGAGCGCGTCATCGGACCGAAGACGCGCGGGATTCTCATCTGCGCGCCCTCGAACCCGACCGGCACCGCCTATAGCGCGGCCGAGATCGACGGGATCGTGGATCTGGCGAAGTCGAAGGGACTCTGGCTCATCACCGACGAGGCCTACCGCGAATTCGTCTACGACGGCCTGAAGCACGAGAGCCCGCTCACGCGGAAGGGCGTCGATCAGCAGGTGGTCCTGGTCGATTCGATCTCGAAGCGCTTGAACATGTGCGGCGCGCGCGTCGGCACGCTCGTGACGAAGAACGCCGCGGTGCGCGAGGCCTGCTTGAAGTTCGCGCAGGCGCGCCTGTCGCCGCCGACGATCGGTCAGCACGCCGCCGCGGTGCTCGACAAGGTGCCCGCGTCGTACACGAAGATGGTCGTCGACGAATTCCGGAAGCGCCGCGACCTCGTGCTCGAAGGGCTCGCGAAGATCCCCGGCACGTTCGCCCGGAAGCCCGAGGGTGCGTTCTACCTGATGGCCGAACTCCCCGTGGCGAACGCCGAGGAGTTCGTGATCTGGATGCTGAAGGAGTACCGGAAGGACAAGGCGACCGTCATGGTGGCGCCGGGCGACGGCTTCTACGCCACCCCGGGCCGCGGCAAGAACGAGATCCGCTTCGCCTACGTGCTCGAGGAAGGGGCGCTCCGAAAGGCGATGGAGATCTTGGCGGGCGCGCTGGAAGCTTATCCGGTGAAGGTGGGGCGGTAGCGCCGCCCCATCTTCCACCGCCGATTCCCAGGATGAATCGGGACCCGCGGAATCCCGACTATGAACGCCTCGTCCGGGAGAGCTTCGAGGCGCAGTCGGTGATGCGAACGTTCGGCGCGCGCCTCACGCGCGTCGCGCCGGGCGAAGTCGACATCGAACTCCCCTATCGCGAAACCCTCACCCAACAGCACGGATTCCTGCACGCCGGGGTCATCACGGCCGTGATCGACAGCGCGTGCGGCTACGCGGCGTTCAGTCTGATGCCGGCCGGCGCGGGCGTGCTGAGCGTGGAGTTCAAGGTGAACCTGCTGGCGCCGGCCAAGGGCGAGACCCTGATCGCGCGGGGTCGAGTGTTGAGGGCAGGCCGGACGATCACCGTCTGTCAGGGCGACGGGATCATGCGAACGGGGAGCGACGAAACGCCCGTCGCCACCATGCTCGCGACGATGATGACGGTGACGGGGCGGCCCGACGTGGTTCGGTAGTCGGACTGCGGATCCGGCGCGGCGTGACCTCGAGTCCGACTGTGCCTCAGCGCCGA
>DASTSZ010000234.1:0-4824 GCA_035760425.1 Candidatus Eiseniibacteriota bacterium
AAGACTCTCATCGTGGCCGGCTCGCTTCTCACCGTGGGTATCGTCACGGGCTTCATCCTCGCCGGCGGCGGACAGGGCGGAGGCACCGCCATGCTCGCCGCGAAGGAACGCCAGGCCGTGGCCACGCCCCTCTCGAGCCCCTTCACCGTCATCGCGGACCAGACGCTTCCCGCGGTCGTGACGATCGAAGTGAAGCGCGAGGCCGGCGGCGCCGACGGACAGGGCTTCCGCTTCGACGGGCCCTACGGCGACTTCTTCAAGCGCATGTTCCCCGAGACGCCGCAGAATCCGCAGAATCCTCAGTCGCCGCACCGCGGCATGAAGATTCCCAGCAGCGGTTCGGGCTTCATCATCGACAAGGGCGGCTACGTGCTGACGAACAACCACGTCATCCGGGACGCCTCGGACATCACCGTCATCCTCAGCGACCACCGGAAGCTCCGGGCCAAGGTGATCGGGAGCGACGGCGGCACCGACGTGGCCGTGCTGAAGGTGGAGAATGGCGGCGATCTGCCGGTCGTCCCGCTCGGCGACTCCGACGAGATCCGGGTCGGCGACTGGGCCATCGCGATCGGCAACGCCCTCGGCGAACTCGACGGCACGCTGACCGTCGGCGTCGTGAGCGCGAAGGGCCGCACCAATCTCGCCATCGCGGGCGGTCCGCCCTCGTATCAGAACTTCATCCAGACCGACGCGTCGATCAACTTCGGCAACAGCGGCGGCCCGCTCCTCAACATCCGCGGCGAGGCGATCGGCATCAACACCGCGATCAATCCGAGCGGCGAGGGGATCGGCTTCGCCATCCCGATCAACCTGGCGCGGAACATCTCGAAGCAGCTCATCGCGACCGGCAAGGTGACGCGCGGCTACCTCGGCATCGTGCCGCAGGAGCTGACGCCCGAACTCGCCGACACGTGGGGCCTCCAGGGCACGAAGGGCGTCCTCGTGAGCAGCATCAGCGACGACACGCCGGCGGCGAAGGCGGGCTTCCGCGTGAAGGACGTCATCACTGAGTTCGACGGCAAGAAGATCGCGGACGTCCAGGGCTTCCGCCTCCTGGTGGCCGACACGCCGGTGAACAAGAAGGTCCGCGTGCGCCTGCTCCGGCAGGGCGCGCCGCAGGAGATCTACGTGACGATGGCGGAGCGCCCGGCCGAGGATCGCCTCGCGGCCCAGGCGCAGTCGCCCGCGTCGTGGCTCGGCATCGCGGTGGAGTCGCTCACGGGAGATTTCGCGAAGGAGAACGGGCTTCGCGAGAAGGAGGGCGTGGTCGTGGTCGACGTCGCGCAGGGCAGCGGCGCGGACGACGCGGGCCTCCAGCGCGGCGACATCATCAAGGAAGTGAACGACAAGCCGGTGTCCGACACCATCGAGTACAATGCGGCCGTGGAGAAGGCGAAGGAGAAGAATCCGAAGAAGCCGGTCGTGCTCCTCATCAAGCGAGGCGATGCCACTCAATTCATCGCGGTCGATCCTGGCGAATAGCCAGCCGCTTCAGCGACGGCCCGCGTCGCGCCCCCGGACTCCGGGGGCGCGCACGGGCCTTGTCGTGTTCGCCCTGCTCGCCGCCGCGACGCTCGGCGCCGCGCCGGCCAAGAGTCCCGCGCCGAAGCCGGCCAAGCCGAAGCCGGAACTCGCGCGCATCCGCTTCTGGACCGCGCCCGATCACACGCGCCTCGTCTTCGACCTGACGGCGAATCCGGGCGAGCCGCGCTTCCGGATGGCGGACTCCCTGACGTTCGAGGTCTACCTGCCCGGGGCCCGGAAGGCGCCGGCGGTCACGACCGAGTTCGTCGGCGACTCGCTCGTCAGCGACATCTTCACCGCGGTCTCCGACGCGGGCACCTCCATCCGCATCGGGCTGAAGAAGCCGACCACCCCGCTCGCGTTCGTCCTCGCGCCGAGCGACGGGCAGCCCGACCGCGTCGTGGTCGACGTGCCGGCGCCGGCGAATCCCGAGGCCGACAAGGCGCTGGCTCAGCGCGTCGAGGAGTTGAAGAAGGCGCGCCGCCTCATCGTGGCGATCGACGCGGGGCACGGCGGCGACGATCCGGGCGCCATCGGCCACCGGCGGCTCCAGGAGGCCGACATCACGCTCGCCATCGCGAAGAAACTGAAGGCGGAACTCGACCAGATGCCGGGCGTGAGCGCGGTTCTCACGCGGACGGGCGACTATTTCATCCCGCTGCGGAAGCGGATGGACATCGCGCGCCGCTACCAGGCCGACGTCTTTCTCAGCATCCACTGCAACGCGAGCCGCGACCGGGACGCGACGGGCACCGAGGTCTACTTCCTCAGCATGACCGGCGCCACCGACGAAGCCGCGCGGTCGGTCGCCGAGAAGGAAAACGCGGCCGACTTGATCGGCGGCGTTCCGCCGGAGACCGGGGACGAGATCCTGTCGATCCTCTTCGACCTCCGCCAGAACGACACCGTCCGCCAGAGCAGCGAGCTGGCGGAGGTCCTGATCGACCACCTCGACACCGACTCCCGGCTCCAGACGCGCGGCGTGAAGCAGGCCGGGTTCGTCGTGCTGAAGGCCCCCGAGATCCCCTCGGTCCTGGTGGAGACCGCCTTCATCACGAATCCGCGGGAGGCGGCCATGTTGAAGGATGTCCAGTTCCAGCGCCGTTTCGCCGAGATGCTGGCCGACGGCGTCCTGGCGTTCAAATCCCAGCGGGACAAGGCGTTGGGAGGAATCACGAATTGACGGGAGACGATCCACGGCTCCCGGTGTACGATGAGCATGTCCGGTCTACAGGCACCCACGAGAAGGAGAGCAACATGAAGCGGATGAACGTGTTGGCGGCTTTGAGCATGGTGACCCTCCTGACGGCGGCGACGGCTTATGCGGGCGGCGCGGCCTGTTCCGGCGAGAGCGAAGCGTCGGCGAAGGCATGTAAGGTCGGCACGACCGCGAAGATGGCGGGCGCCGGCGGCCACTGCGACATGGGCAAGGGCGCGAGCGCCATGGCCGAAGGCAAGAGCTGCACGCTCGGCGCGAACCAGATGGTCTACTCGTTCGCCGTTCCGACGGCCGAGTGCGACAACTGCGCCGAAGGCATCACGAAGGCCCTCATGGCGCAGAAGGGCATCCACTGCGCGCATGTCGACCTGAAGGCGCGCGTGGCCTACATCGTGGCCGACAAGAAGATGGACAAGAACTCGCTGGCCAAGTGCATCCAGACGGCCGGGTTCAAGAACAGCTACCGCGGCGACGGGAAGAACGTCCGCGCCGAGTTCACGAAGATGCTGACGGTCGCCGACAGCAAGGGCGCCGCCTGCTGCGCCACGAAGGCGAAGGACAAGGTCTAAGCGCGGCACCCGCGTGACGGCGCCCACGGGCGCCGAAACGCCGCGAAGGAAGTCGAAGGCCCCCCGAATCGCTTCGGGGGGCCTTTTCGTTGTCTGCTACGATTTCAGGCGCCATGGGCCCCGAGTGGATGCTGGAGGGAACGCTGGCGGTGGCGGGGATCGCCGCCGCCGCGGTGGCCGTGAGCCGGCTGCTCGCCGGGGAGCGGAGCGCCGCCCTGCGATTCGCCGTGGCGAGCCTGCTGCTCTTCTCGGTGGCCGTCGCGCTGGGCCGGAGCGAGCGGCTCCACAACTCGTGGCGCGCCCGCGGCGGCCGCGCCGGCGTCGCCGTCGATCCGCTCGCCCTGAAGCCCGCCTCGCCGACCCGCTCGGCGCCGGACGCCTCCGACTCCGCCGACGCGATGTCGCTCCGCCTCGGCGACGTGACGATTCGCGTCGCCTGCTCGGAGCGCTACGTGCTCTCGGTCGACGGCCAGCCGTTCCTCACCCTCGACTCGACGCCGTCCGGCCTCGTCGCGAGCGGGGAAGCCGCCGGCCCGAGCGACAACGCCACCGTCCGCATCCGTCGAAACGCCTTCGACCGCCAGATGCCGGGGATCACGGCGAGCCGGCCCGACACGAGCACGCTTCGGGTCACGGAGAGGGAGATGGAGATCGTGCGCATCCACTACGCGACCCCGCGGACGATCGAAATCCTGGGCCGCTTCTACGTGCCGGAAGGGTCGGAGTCGTTTCTCATCTCGCGGCTGCACGGGATTCAGTGGCGAGGGGGGAGCGTCCCGGCGGGATCGCGCATCGATTTGACGCAGCAAGGGACGGGCGAGATCAACTTCGAGCGAAACGGGATGATTCAGATCGTGCCGCGCGGCGGGCGCGAGGTCACACGGCCGTGACGCGTCCCAGGAGTCTGCGCGCGAGCGCGCGGCGGGCGGCGGGGCTGTTGCCGAAGGTGACGAGGAGCGTGCGGACGTCGGCCCACTCGTCGCAGACGTGGGGATTCAAGAGCGCGATCGTCACGGTCTCCGGGAAGCGGCGGAGCCAAGCCTGGGCGATCGCCGTCTCCGCCTCCGATAGATCGGCGCGGGCGGCGACCGTCATGACCGCGCTGCCGTTCACGCGCGGCGGCCACGTGGCGGGCGTCGGCTCGTGCTCGCGCGCGTCGGCGCCGAGCACGCGGAGCAGTTGCGCCAGCGGCTCGCGCCCTTCGGGGCGATTGATCTCGAGCACCTCGATCGGGGTGCGAAGCGGAATGCCCCCCGCGCCCTGCTTGTTCAGGCGAATCGACCCCTCGCAGATGCGGGCGAGTTCCTCGCCCGGGATGAGATCGCGCGCCTGGCGCTCCAGTTCGGGGGACCAGTTGCCCGGACGCGCGGCGCTGCCGGCGCGCAGGCGCCGCAGCCGCTCGAGCGATTCGGCGATGCGCGCCTCGGAGAGCCGGCCGCTCACGACCGCCTCGCGGAGCGCCGCGAGCGCCTCCTCCGGACCGGGCGCCAACTTCGAGTAGAGAAGCAG
>DASTSZ010000235.1:0-21123 GCA_035760425.1 Candidatus Eiseniibacteriota bacterium
ATCCTTCTCCTCACGCTCTTCTATCTCCACTTCTCGAGCGTGCGGCGCGTCGGCATGTCGCAGCTCGAGACGGCGCCGGCGGCGAAGCGGTCGCTCCGCGTCGCGATGTACGATCTTCTGCTCCTCGTCATCTTCATGGTCGGGGGGCTCATGACGCTCGCCGTGCTCTTCCCGCAGCCGTTCGACGCCGTGGCCGATCCCTTCCAGACGCCGCCCGACGCGCGGCCGCCGTGGTATCTGCTCGCGCCGCTGGCGCTCATGGAATTGCTGTCGTTCCTGCCGAAGTTCCTTCGCGGCGTCATTCCCGAGGCGATCCTCGCGGTCGTCGTCTTCCTCCCGTTCCTCGATCGCGAATCGGGGTCGGGCGCCACGCGGAAGCTCTTCCGGACGATCGGAATCGCGCTCCTCGTCGGCTGGGCGGCGCTCACCTTCCTCGGTTGGTACCTGGAGGTGCGGCGATGAGGCGCGCCCTGCGGCGATTCACCATCCGCTTCGCGGCGGCGGGGGCGGTGTTGGCGCTCGCCGGTGTCGCCGCGCATCCCGCGCGGGCGCAGGCCCCCGGCGCGCACCCGGAGGAGGCGGTGCCGCCCGCGCGCGTCGCGCCCGCCGGCGTGAAGCCCGCGAAGGGCTCGGCGATGTGCGGCGTCTGCCACTCCGACATCCGCGTGAAGTACGAGAAGGGAATCCACAAGAGCGAGGGCGTGCCCTGCACCTCCTGCCACGGCGGGAACGCCGCCGCGCTGACCGTGGAGGGCGCGCATCGAGACGGATTCCGCGGAAAGCCCGCGCGCCGGACGATCCCCGCGCTCTGCGCCTCCTGCCACGCCGACGTGGCGCGCATGCGCTTCTACAATCTGCCGTCGGACCAATACGCGCTCTATCAGCTCTCGCACCATGGCATGAAGCTCGCGAAAGGGGACGAGTCGGTGGCGGTCTGCACCGACTGTCACGGCGTCCACGAGATTCGAAAGCCGGAGGATCCGAAGAGCCAGGTCTTCGGCCGGAACATCCCCGGGACGTGCGGCAAGTGCCACGGCGACGCCGCCTTCCGAAAGCGCCACGGGTTGAAGGAAGATCCGGTGGCGGAGTACAAGGAGGGCGTGCACGGGAAGGCGTACCTCTCCGGCGAAGATCCGTCGGCGCCCGACTGCACGCGCTGTCACGGCAGCCACGGCGCGACGCCCCCCGGCGTGGGCGACGTGGAGAAGGTCTGCGGCCAGTGCCACCTCAAGACTCGGAATTATTTCCTCGCGAGCCCGCACAAGGAGGCGATGGACGCGGCGGGGCAGCCCGAGTGCGCCGCCTGTCACAACAGTCACAAGACGACGGCCGTGCCGCCCGAGCAGTTCGCCTCCTCCTGCCTCGAGTGCCATGACAAGGGCGACAAGGAGTACAAGGTCGCGCTCGCGTTGAGCCGCATGAAGGACGACGCCTCGGCGGAGATCGCCACGGCGGAGACGTGGGTCGCGAAGGCGGCCGCCATCCCGCTCTACGTCGACGACTACCGCTCGCGGCTCCAGGACGCGCGGACCGCGCTCCTCGAGGCCGCGCCGGTCACGCATTCGCTCGACTCCACGCTCGTCGAGCCGCATACGCGGAAGGCGCGCTCCATCGCGGCGCGCGTGACCTCGGAAGTGCGCGAGAAGGTCTCGAGTCGCTGGTGGCACAAGGTGGGGCTCGCGCTCTTCTGGTTCTATCTGCTCATGACCGCCGCGATTCTCATGCGCGCGCGGCGCCGCGCGGCGGGACGCGGGCAGTGACGACGGAGCCGCCCGCGGAGCCGCCGACTCCACCGGCCCCGACGCCGGGGAAGAAGCCGTCGCCGTTCGCCGCCTGGATCGCCTGGCTGACCTCGGCGCCGCTTCGCTCGCTCGGATTCCTCGGCGCGCTCCTCTTCGGCATCGGGCTCGTTCTCACCTTCAGCGCGGTCGAAGTCACGAGCAAACCGACCTTCTGCGGCTCGTGCCACATCATGGCGCCCTACTACAAGTCGTGGAAGACGTCGTCGCACGGGAAGATCGCGTGCGTCGAGTGCCACATCCCGCCCGGCGTCACGGCGGAGATCCGGAAGAAGTACGAAGCGATCTCGATGGTCGCGCGCTACTTCACCGGGACGTACGGCACCAAGCCCTGGACCGAGATTTCCGACGCGGCCTGCCTTCGCTGCCACGAACGCCGCCTCCTCGCCGGGAAGGAGCTGCTCGGCGACGTGCTCTTCGACCATTCGGCGCACCTGACCGAGATGCGGCGCGGGAAGACGCTTCGCTGCACGTCGTGCCACGGGCAGATGGTGCAGGGAAGCCACATCGCGGTCACCACCTCGACCTGCATCCTCTGCCACTTCAAGGGGGCCCAGGAGGGCGAGGGGACCACGCGCTGCGTCCTCTGCCATCAGATTCCCGAGAAGACCTACAAGCTCGGCGCCGTCTCGTTCCAGCACAGCGACGTCGCGAAGTTCGGCATGGAGTGCCGCTGGTGCCACGCGCAGCCCCAGGGAAGCACCGGCGAAGTGCCGCGCGAGCGCTGCCAGACCTGCCACAATCAGGTCGAGCGCCTCGCGGAGTACGACAACGACGAGCTGCTCCACCGGAAGCACGTCACCGAGCACAAGGTCGACTGCATGGACTGCCATCTCCAACTCCAGCACGTGGCGCCCATCGCAGGGAAGGGGGCGGCGAAGGCCGAGGCGGCGGTGAAGTCGGCCGCGGCGCGCATTCATCAGGCGGCGTCCGACTGCAAGGCGTGCCACGAGGCGGGGCACTCGCCGCAGCTGGCGCTCTACACCGGCACGGGCGGCCGCGGCGTCGCGCCGATGCCGAGCCCGATGTTCGAGGCGGGCGTGCGCTGCGAAGGCTGCCACACCTCGATGACGGCGCACGGAGCCGCTCCGAGCGCGGCGAATCGGGCGAGCGACGTCTCCTGCATGGCTTGCCACGGCGCGGAGTATCGGAAGATCTACCTCGGTTGGAAGAGCGGCACGGAGCAGCGCGCCGCCGCGGTCGGGCGCCAGTTGCAGGAGACCGAGCGGGCGATCGGCTCGGCGTCGCCGCGGCTCGCCGACGCGAGATTCAATCAGAGCCTCGTGGCGCGCGGACACGGGCTCCACAACGTCTCCTACAGCTACGCGCTCCTGCGCCGGTCGCACGAGGACATGAACGCCGCGCGCCGCGAGAAGGGCCTGGCGCCGCTGCCCGCCCCGTGGCGCGAGCCGCCCTACAAGGCGGTCTGCTTCGACTGCCACGACGGGATCCAGGACCAGCGCGGCGAAGCGTTCGGACGCACGTTCGCGCACGCGAAGCACGTCGTCGACGCGAAGGTGGAGTGCAAGGCGTGCCACCGCGCGCACGAGGAGAAGCCGGAGGGCGAAGTGCTGCGCTTCGGCGCCGAGGGGTGCGTCTCCTGCCATCACAAGGCGCCCGCCGCGAACTGCGCCGCCTGCCACGGCGACATCAAGAAGAAGGTGGTGAAGTCGTTCCGGGGCGACTTCGACCACGCGGTCCACATCGACGACGCCGAGAAGACCTGTGTCGACTGCCACGACCTCAAGGCGCCGATGCCGGGGATCAAGAAGGCGGCCTGTCTGGAGTGCCACGATGCATGACCGGATCGCCTCGTCGTCGCGCTTGCACGATCCATGCGTAGTGTTGGGGAGCGAACCCATCCCGGCGGTGCCCGGGCCGCGACAGGCGTCGCGCCTCGGACCCCGAACCGGATATCCGGCAACCGGTTGTCGACCTGACGCAGCCTGTCGTCGGGAGTTGTCCAGATCCGGCAGATGACATATTGTCAGAAGGTCGTCTGCCAGGACGCGAAAGGAGCGAACTCATGAGTGCCCTAGGTGTCGCGGTCAAGTCGCCCTCGAAGTCGACCTCCGCGAAAGAGTACATCCACGACGTCATCCAGGAGATCCGCACCAAGAATCCGGCCGAGCCCGAATTCCACCAGGCGACGCAGGAAGTCTTCGAATCGCTCGTCCCGGTGCTCGACCGGCATCCGGAGTACCGCTCGGCGAAGCTGCTCGAGCGCGTCGCCGAGCCGGAGCGCGTGATCATGTTCCGCGTGCCTTGGATGGACGACCGCGGCGAAATCCAGGTGAACCGCGGCTTCCGTATCGAGATGAACAGCGCGATCGGCCCCTACAAGGGCGGCCTTCGCTTCCACCCCTCCGTCACGCTCGGAACCCTCAAGTTCCTCGCCTTCGAGCAGGTCTTCAAGAACTCCCTCACGACGCTCCCCATGGGCGGCGGCAAGGGCGGCTCGGACTTCGATCCGAAGGGGAAGAGCGATAACGAAGTGATGAAGTTCTGCCAGAGCTTCATGACGGAGCTGTGGCGCCACATCGGCCCGAACACCGACGTCCCCGCGGGCGACATCGGCGTCGGCGGCCGGGAGATCGGGTTCCTATTCGGGCAGTACAAGCGCCTCGCCAACGAGTTCACGGGCGTGCTGACCGGGAAGGGCCTCAACTGGGGCGGTTCGCTCATTCGTCCGGAAGCGACCGGCTACGGCTGCGTCTACTTCGCCGACGAGATGCTGAAGGCGCAGAAGAAGTCGCTCGCCGGAACGACCTGCATCGTCTCGGGCAGCGGCAACGTCTCCCAGTACACGGTGGAGAAGCTGCTCGATCTCGGCGCCAAGCCGGTCACCCTCTCCGACTCCGACGGCATGATCCACGATCCCGACGGCATCACGCGCGAGAAGCTCGCCTGGGTGATGGAACTGAAGAACGCGCGCCGCGGCCGGATCAGCGAGTACGCGACGCAGTTCAAGAGCGCGAAGTACGTGCCGATGGACTACAAGCTCGGCTACAACCCGCTCTGGGACATCAAGGCCGACTGCGCGTTCCCGAGCGCGACTCAGAACGAGATCAACGCGAAGGACGCGTCGAACATGATCAAGAACGGCGTGGCGCTCGTGGCCGAAGGCGCGAACATGCCGAGCACGCTCGAGGCGATTCAGATCTACCTCGACGCCGGCATCCTCTACGGTCCCGCCAAGGCGGCGAACGCGGGCGGCGTGGCGACCTCCGGACTCGAAATGTCGCAGAACAGCATGCGGCTTTCCTGGACGCGCCAAGAGGTGGACGAGCGGCTCCACCAGATCATGATCGCCATCCACAAGAACTGTTTCGAGACGGCCGAACGCTACGGCACGCCGGGGAACTACCTGAACGGCGCCAATATCGGCGGCTTCGTCAAGATCGCGAACGCGATGCTCGATCAGGGCCTCGTCTGAGCGACGGCACCATGCGGCATCGAGACGGCGGGCCCTCCGGGGTCCGCCGTCTTCGTTGGCGCCCGCCCCTCGCCCGTGGCACCATGAGCGGACCGTGACCGTCACCCACGACCCCACATCGCTGGCCGACGTCAGCAATCCCTTCCAGTCGTTCCAGGACCTCATGCCGTTCCGGGTCCAGGACATTCTCCTCGTGTCGAGCCTCTACGACTCCTTCACGCTGCAGGAGGACGGGCGGCTGAACGAGCTCATCGCGGGCGAGTTCCTGGAACTCGACCTGCAGCACATGCCGGCGCTGGTCCACGTTTCCAGCGGCGCCGAGGCGCTCGCGCTGGCGAAGACCGAGCGGCGCTTCAACCTCATCATCACGACGATCCGCGCGGCCGACATGGACGCGACCGAACTCGCGCGCGAGGTGAAGCGCGAGGGCCTCGACATCCCCGTCGTCGCGATGGCCTACGACAACGACGAGCGGAAGGACTTCGAGGCGCATCACGACGTCTCCGAACTCGACGGGCTCTTCCTCTGGCAGGGAAACGCCCGCGTGCTCGTGGCCATCGTGAAGTACGTGGAGGATCTCCGAAACGTCGAGCACGACACGATGGCCATGGGCGTGCGCGTCGTGCTCGTCGTGGAGGACAACGTCCGCTACTACTCCTCGTTCCTGCCCGAGATCTACACCGAGATCATCCGCCAGTCGCAGAGCCTCCTGAGCGAGGGGATCAACCCGGCGCACAAGCTCGTGCGGACCCGCGCGCGGCCGAAGCTCCTCCTCGCGACCAATTTCGAGGACGCGTGGCGGCTCTTCCGCGCGTACGAACCCTACATCCTCGGGATCATCTCCGACGTCGAGTTCCCGCGCGACAAGGTGCGCACGCGCGAGGCGGGGTTCGATCTGGCGCGGATGGTGAAGGCGCGGATCCCCGATCTCCCGATCGTGCTCCAGTCGAGCCGCGCGGAGTTCGCCGAGGGCGCCGCGAAGGTCGGTGCGGCGTTCGTCCGGAAGTACTCCGAGACGCTTCTCTCCGACCTTCGCGCGTTCATGGTCGAGCACTTCGCGTTCGGCGACTTCATCTTCCGGCTCGCCGACGGCACCGAGGTCGACCGCGCGAAGGACTTGAAGACGCTCGAAGAGAAGCTCCGCACGGTGCCGGCGGAGTCGATCGCCTATCACGGGGAGCGGAATCACTTTTCGAATTGGTTCACGGCCCGCACCGAATTCGCGCTCGCCCGGAAGATGCGGCCCCGAAAGGTCTCCGACTTCGACTCGGTGGACGGACTCCGCTTCGACCTCATCCGCTCGATCGCCGAATATCGGCGCGACCAGAGCGACACGCTCGTCGCCGACTTCGACGCCAAGGTGTTCGACCCGAACGGCAACTACTTCGCACGGATCGGAGGCGGATCGCTGGGCGGGAAGGCGCGCGGGCTCGCGTTCGTGCGCTACCTCCTCAACTATCACGGCGTGGGCAAGCTCTGGCCGGGCGTCCACATCACCGTCCCGCCGACGCTCGTGCTCGCGACCGACTGCTTCGACCGCTATCTCGCGCAGAACGGCCTTCGCGAATTGGCGCTCAATAGCCGCGACGACGAGAAGATCTCGAGCGAGTTCTTGGCCACGCCCCTTCCGAAGGACATCGAAAAGAAGCTCCGCGCCTTCGTCGAGCAGGTCCGCTCGCCGCTCGCGGTGCGATCCTCGAGCCTCCTCGAGGATTCGCAGTACCAGCCCTTCACGGGCGTCTACGAGACCTACATGCTCCCGAACAACCATCCCGACGCGCGGGTGCGTCTCCGCCATCTCCTCGGCGCCGTCCGCCGCGTCTACGCCTCCACCTTCCTCCGCCAGGCGAAGGACTATCTCCACGCGACGCCCTACCGGCTCGAGGAGGAGAAGATGGCGGTGGCGATCCAGCAGGTCGTCGGAACGCGGCACGAGAACCGGTTCTATCCCACCTTCTCGGGCGTGGCGCGCTCCTTCAACTACTACCCGACGCCCCCCGCCACCTCGGAGGACGGCGTCTCCGCCGTGGCCCTCGGCATGGGACGAAGCGTCGTGACGGGGGAGCGCTGCCTCAGTTTCAGTCCGCGCCACCCGCAGTCGATCGTGACGTTCTCTTCGGTGAAGGAGACGCTCGCCAACACGCAGCGCGAATTTTGGGCCGTGGAACTCAGCGAGAAGACGGACGTCGAGTCCGAGGAGGCGATGCGCGAGACGGCGTTCGGCCTCGAGGTGGCGGAGAAGGACGGCACGCTTTCCGCCGTCGCGTCGACCTACTCCGCGGAGAACCAGGCCATTTACGACGGGCTCTCCCGGTCGGGCGTGCGGCTCGTGACCTTCGCGCCGATCTTGAAGCACGGCGTCTTTCCGCTGGCCGAGATCCTCGCCGTGCTCCTCGAGGTCGGGAGCCAGGGGATGAACCGCCCGGCGGAGATCGAGTTCGCGACCTGCATCTCGAACGATCCCGCGAAGCCGCACGAGTTCGGCTTCCTCCAGATGCGGCCGCTCGTCCTGACGCGCGAAACGGAGAATCTCGATCTCGGCGAGGCGCCGCTCGAATCGCTCCTCTGCCGGAGCGCGTCGGTGATGGGGAACGGCACGATCGACACCATCCGCGACGTCGTCGTGGTCGACTTCCACCGCTTCGACCGATCCATGAGCCGCGCCGCGGCCGCCGAGATCGCGCGCTTCAACGCCGAACTGCTCGAGGCGAAACGCCCCTATCTACTCATCGGCGTCGGTCGCTGGGGATCCACCGATCCCTGGCTCGGGATCCCGGTCACCTGGGATCAGATCGCCGGCGCGCGCGTGATCGTGGAGTCGGGATTCCGCGACTTCCGCGTCATGCCCTCGCAAGGGAGCCATTTCTTCCAGAACCTCACGTCGTTCCAGATCGGCTACTTCACCGTGAACGCCGAACATGGCGAGGGCTACATCGCGTGGGATTGGCTCGCGGCCACGACCGCCGCGAGCGAGCGGGACTTCGTCCGTCACCTCCGCTTCGAGCAGCCCCTCGTCGTGAAGATGAACGGCCGAAAGACGCAGGGCCTCATCTACAAGCCGGGCATGGCGCCGGCGTGAGACTCCCCAACCTGCTCGCCACGCGGCGAGGTCGGTTGGCGGCGTTCTTCCTCCTCTACCTCACCGAAGGCATTCCCTCCGGCTTCTCGGGCACGGCCGTGGCGACCCAGATGCGCCGCCAGGGTCTCGATCCCGCCGTCATCGGAACGTTCGTCGGCGCGCTCTATCTGCCGTGGGCGATCAAGTGGGCGTTCGGGCCCTTCGTCGACGTGCTCTCGATCGACCGCTGGGGGCGGCGGCGTCTCTGGATCGTGCTCACGCAGACGATGATGGCGGTGACGCTCCTCGTGGCGATGGGAATCGACTTCAAGACGAACCTCCCGCTCTTCACGGCTCTCATCGTGATCCACAATGTCTTCGCCGCCACGCAGGACGTGGCCATCGACGCGCTGGCGGTCGACGTGCTCCATGGGGGCGAGCGGGGTCTCGCGAACGGGCTCATGTTCGCGGGGCAGTTCCTCGGGACCGCGCTCGGCGGCTCCGGCGTGCTCCTCCTCACCGCGACGATCGGCTTCCGTCCCTCGTTCCTCCTCGTGGCGGGCGTCATCGCTGCGGTGACGATTCTCGTCCCCCTCGGCATGACGGAGCCGGCCGGCCCGGCGCGCGTTCGGGCGGCGGGGGCTTGGTTCCAGGCGGTGGGCGCGGAGCTGGCGTCGTTCGCGCGGGGGACCGTGGCCGCGTTCCGGGGGACGCGGGCGGCCTCCTTGGCGATTCTCCTCGCGCTCCTGCCGATGGGCGCTTACACCCTTTCGCTCTCGCTGCAATCCAATCTGGCGGTGGAACTCGGCCTGACCGACCGCCAAATCGGCACGCTCGGCTTCATCAGCACGGCGCTCGCGGCGGTCTTCTGCATCGTCGGCGGCTGGCTCTCGGACCGCTACGGACGGCGTCGGACGCTCGCCATCTTCATCGCCGGGACGACGGTGCCGGTCTTCATTCTGGCGACCCAACTGCAGAGGTTCGGTTGGATCTTGCCGGTCGATCCTTCGATGGGGCACCGTCCGGCGGCCGGTCCGGAGCTGGTCGTTCTCTTCTGGGCGCTGACGCTGACGTACTCGATCTTCCAAGGACTGATGTACGGCGTCGGCACCGCCATCTTCATGGACGTGACGACGCCGCGGGTGGCCGCCTCGCAGTTCACCGCGTACATGGCGCTCACGAACGTCGTCTATTCCTACAGCTCCACGTGGCAGGGCCATGCCACGGCACGATGGGGGTATCCGGTGACGCTGGCGCTCGACGGAGTCTTCGGGCTCGTCTGTCTGTTGGTTCTGCCGTTCATGGGGGTGCTCCGTCACGCCGAGGCCCCGCCTCCCGGGGCCGCCGTGCCCGAGCGGGTGGGGCCGTGACGCGCGTGCGTCGCGTGCGTCGTCGGTCCTTCCTCGCGGCCCTGGTCTGCCTGCTCGCCGTGCCGCGCCTCGCCGGCGCCGACCCCTTCTTCGATCAACTCCGCGCGGCGCGCGGGGACTTGGCGCGCGGGAATCTCGCCGCCGCGAAAGTCGGCCTCGCCGCCGCCGACAGCGCCGCGTTCGGCCTGGCATCCGCCACCTGGAGCCTCGCCCAGGTCGCGGCGCGCGAACGTGACGCGGCGACCGCGCTGCGGCATCTGGAGGCGTACGCGGACATGGGCCTCGCGCGCTCCGTCGAACGCGACACGAACTTCGCGTGGATGAAGGACGATCCGCGGCTCGCGGCCGTGACGCGGAGGCTCCTCGCGAACATGGAGCCGAAGTCCGCGGCCGCGGTCCACGTGCGGCTGAACGATGCGGGTCTATTGACCGAAGACATCGCCTACGACCCGAAGACGCGCACGTTCTACGTGAGCAGCATCCATCGCCGCAAAGTGCTCGCCGTCGATGCCGACGGCGCGATCCGGGACTTCATCGCGCCGGCGCAAGGGGGCGTGTGGGGCATCTACGGGCTCGCATTGGATTCCGCGCACGAGCGGCTCTGGGGAAGCATGGCGGCCGGGCCGAACATCGAGAACTACGACTCCGCCGACTCCGGACGCACGGCGCTCGTCTGCTGGGATCTCAAGACGGGCCGGGAACTCCTCCGCGCGGAGTTGCCGCGAGACGGGGGCCGCCACGTCTTCGGCGACATCACGCTCGGGCCGGACGGCGGCGTCTACGCGACCGAGTCGATCGGGGGCGGGCTCTACCGCCTCCCGAAGGACGCAAAGGCACTCGAGACGCTGGCCTCGTCAGGCACCTTCGCGTCGCCTCAGATGGCCGTGTTCATGGAGAAGGGACGCGAGCTCTGGATCAGCGACTATCCGCGGGGCATCGTGGCGTTCGACCTCCGCACGCGCGCGATCACGTCCGTCCCGAAGCCGCGATCGCTCGCCACGTCGGGGATCGACGGGCTCTACATCGCGCCCGGGCGCGTGGTGGCCGTCCAAAACGGCACGCAGCCGATTCGCGTTCTCTCGATCGACCTCGACGCCGCGGGCCGCGCGATGACGGGCGGAACGGTCTTGGAGCAGAACTCGCCGGAACTCGGGGAGCCGAATCACGGCGTCGTGGTGGGAGACGACTTCTACTTCCTCGGCAACACCGGGTGGGATCGCGTGAACGCGAAAGAGGAACTCGAGACGCCCGAGGATGCGAAGCCGCCGGTCATTCTGCGGCTGATGCTGCCGCGCGGCGGCCGCTGAAGTTCACGGCCGGGAATCTCTTCCTCCTGACAAAAAGGGTGCCGAATCTAGACCAGATCGGACCTGTCAATTCTGTCAGTCGCCCGCCCAAACTGTCTTGCGCCCATGGGAGCCCCCCTCCCCCCGACCACCGGAGCCCTGACGCCCCAGCGAGTTCGCGGGTAGCCTCCACTCGTCAGGTCATGCGATACGTCCGTCGGCGGGATGTCGGGCCGACGAGACAGGACGGCCGGTCCCTGAACGCACGATGAGACCTGACCAAGCTGGCGCCGAGGGGGTCGCGCCAGTCTCACGCTCGCGCGCCCGGCGAGGCGATTGGGCTCGCACGCGCGGGCGCCGCAGATTCCCATCAGGGGTTGGCCGTCGTTGGCATAACCCGGTGTCGCTGGCACCGGAAGCCGCGAAGGAGCCTACCCATGATGCATGCGACACCGGCCCGCCGGCCGTCCCGGTGGATGAGCTTCGCGCTCTTCGTTCTCGCCCTGCTGCTCGCCTCGGCGCCCCTCGCGGCGCAGACCCTCCTCGATCCGACGAGCCTCACGAAGTACGTCGATCCGCTTCCCATTCCCGGGGCGATGCCGATGGCGGGCCCCAACTACTACGAGATCGGGGCCTACGAGATTCACCAGCAGCTCCATAGCCAGCTGCCGCCGACCTATCTATTCGGCTACGGCGTGAGCCAGGAGACGGCGAGCTATCCGGCGGCCACGATCGTCGCCCAGCGCGGCGTCCCCATCGACATCAGGTGGACCAATCACCTCGGATTCAACCACCCGGTCTCGTTCGCGTTCGACCCGACGATCGAGCACGCGATCACGACCACCGGCATTCCGATCACGCCGCACGTCCATGGCGCGGAGGTCGAGCCCCAGAGCGACGGCGGGCCGATGACCTGGTTCACGAACGGCTTCGCGGAGACGGGGCCCGACTGGACGAAGGAGGTCTACCACTACGCGAACACGCAGCTCGCGTCGACGATCTGGTACCACGACCACGCGTTCGGCTTCACGCGGCACAACGTCTACGCCGGACTGGCCGGCTACTACATCGTCCAGGATCCCGCCAACGAGCCGGCGGGGCTCCCGAGCGGCGCCTACGAGGTTCCGCTCGCGATCCAGGACAAGATGTTCCAGGCCGACGGGCAGCTCTGGTATCCGAACGAGGGGGACAACCCGGAGCATCCGATCTGGACGCCGGAGTTCTTCGGGAACGTCATCCTCGTGAATGGGAAGATCTGGCCGTATCTAAACGTGGAGCCGCGGAAGTATCGGTTCCGCATGCTGAACGGCTCGAACGCGCGCTTCTACAGCCTCTCGCTCAACGAGCGGATCACGAGCAGCCGCGGGCCCGCGTTCTATCAGATCGGAACGGACGGCGGGTACCTGAACGAGCCTGTCCTCCTGAACGATCCGAACAGCAACATGTCGCCTCGCCTCCTCCTCGCGCCCGGCGAGCGGGCCGACATCGTCATCGACTTCTCGGCGTACGCGCCCGGAACCGAGTTCCTCCTGAAGAACGTCGCGAAGGCGCCCTACCCGAACGGCGACGTGGTCGATCCTCAGACGACGGGCCAGATCATGCTCCTGCGGGTCGTGCCGTCGACCGGCCCCGATACGAGCATTCTGCCGGCCCAACTCGCGTCCGTGCCGCGGCTCAGCAATCCGGTCCGGACACGGACCATGACCCTGAACGAGCAGATGGGCGCGGAGGGACCGCTCGGCGCGTTCCTGAACGGAACGCCCTACATGGCGGCCGTCACGGAGCTGCCGGCGCTCGGAACGACCGAGATGTGGGAAGTCGTCAACCTCACGGGCGACGCCCATCCCATCCATCTCCACCTGGTTCAGTTCCAACTCCTGAATCGCCAGAAGGTGAACGTGCGCCGCTATCAGAACGCATTCGACGCGGCGAACGGGATGCTGCCCGTCATGAGCTACACGCCCGTGCCGGTCGGGCCGTACCTCAAGGGCAAGCCGGCGCCCGCCGATCCGAACGAGCGCGGATGGAAGGACACCTATCGCGTGAATCCGGGCGAGGTGGCGCGGTTCCTCATCCGCTTCGCCCCGCAAGACGATTCGCCCTCCTTCGCGTTCGACGCGACGGCCGAGCCGGGATACGTCTGGCACTGCCACATCCTCGAGCACGAAGAGAACGACATGATGCGGCCCTACAAGCTGGTCGCGCCGAGCGCCGCGATCGCCGTCGCGGACGCGATGCAGGCGGCGGCGGAAGCGGCGGCGGCCGCGAGGACGCCGAGTCTCACGACCCGGCTCCGCGGCTCCGTGCCGAATCCGTCGGCCGACGGCGGGACGATCCGCTTCAGCGTGAGGAACGCCGGCCCGGTGGAACTCGAGCTCTTCAGCGTCGATGGCCGCCTCGTGCGGCGGCTCGCCAGCGGCTGGCATGGCGCGGGCGAACATGGCGTGGCGTGGCAGCGCCACGGAGCCGACGGCCCCGACCTTGCGAACGGCATCTACCTCGTGCGCTTCCGCGGCGACGGCGTGACGGAGTCGCAGAAGCTCGTCCTCTTCCGATAGACCGGGGGCCGGAGGGGCCTCGCCGCCGTGGCGAGGCCCCCACCCGGCCGCTCCGCCGTGGTCCGCACCGCCTGAATGCCATGAGCGCCCGAGAGATCTCATCCCACCTGTCTCGACGCGAACGTCGTCGGCGGCCGCCGCGCGCGACGATCGCTTTCGCCGCGCTCGCCGCGCTCGCCGCGTCGGCGACTTGGCCGCTCCCGGCATCGGCGCAGTTCACCGCCGTCACGAAGCACCCGCTCGGCTCGAACGGAATGGCCTTCGGGGTCTCATGGGCCGATTTCGACGGCGACGGGGACCAGGATCTCTATGTCACCAACGACGGCCCGAATCTCCTCCTTCGAAACCTGGGCGGGGGCGACTTCGCCGACGCCACCGCGGCGCCGGTCGACAACGGCGAGAACGGGGGCGCGGCGGTCTGGGGCGACTACGACGACGACGGCGACCTCGACGTCTATCTCGTCAACTACCTCACCGCGAACCGTCTCTTCCGCAATGACGGCTCGGCGTTCACCGACGTCACGAGCCCGCCCCTCGACGACGCCGGCGCGGGGCAGGGCGCGGCGTGGGCCGACTACGACCTCGACGGCGACATCGACCTCTACCTCGTGAACTACGGCACGCCGAACCGCCTCTTTCGAAACGACGGTCTCGGCGGCTTCGTCGACGCGACCGCCGGGCCGCTCGGGGACGCCGGTTGGGGACTCGCCGTCGCGTGGGGCGACTACGACAACGACGGCGATCCCGATCTCTACATCACGAACGACGGGCCGAATCGCCTGCTCCGAAACGACGGCGACGGTCTCTTCACCCGCGTCACGGGCCTGGCCATCGAGGACGGCAACGCGGGGCAGGGCGCCGCGTGGGGCGACTACGACAACGACGGCGATCTCGATCTCTACGTCGCCAACTGGGGCACGCCGAACAAGCTGATCCGAAACGACGGGGGCGATCACTTCACGCAGATCACCGCGGGCGCGCTGGGGGATCCCGGCAACGGGACCGGCGTCGCGTGGGGGGACTACGACAACGACGGCGATCTCGATCTCTACCTGGCGAACTACGGGACCGACAACCGGCTCCTGCGCAACGACGGAGGCGGCGTCTTCACGGCGCTGACGGGCGGCCCTCTCGGCGACGGCGGCAACGGGACGGGCGTCGCGTGGGGGGACTACGACCACGACGGCGACCTCGATCTCTATCTCGCGAACGACGGGTCGGCGAACGTACTCATGCGAAACGACCTCGCGAACGGGAATCACTGGCTTCAGATCCGCCTGGTCGGGCTCGTGTCGAATCGCGCGGCGATCGGAGCGCGCGTGCGCGTGGTCGCGGGGGGACGGAGCCAGATTCAGGAAGTGAGCGGCGGCTCCGGCTACCTGTCGCAGAACTCGCTCCCGCTCGAGTTCGGGCTCGGGGCCGCGGCGCTCGCCGACTCGGTCGTCGTCTCCTGGCCGTCCGGCTACATCGAAGCCTACCTCGCCGTCGCGGGCGACCAGCGGCTCACGATCTCCGAACTCAGCGTCGTCGCCGTGGAGGAGTCGCCCGCGCCGACGCCCCCTCTCGCGCTCGCCGCGCCGTTCCCGAATCCCACGCGCGGCGGCGCCTCCTTCCGCGTCTCCCTGCCGAGGACCTCGCGCGTGAGGCTCACGATCTACGACGCCCAGGGACGCCGCGTGGCGACCCCGGCGCGCGCGACGTTCGGATCGGGATCGCACGCCCTCGCCTGGGACGGCGCGGACGCGCGAGGCCGCCGCGTGGCCGCGGGGGTCTACTTCGCCCGGCTCGAATCGAACGGCGAAGTCCGGACACGGCGGGTCGTCGTCCTCCGCTGACCGAGGTCGCAGCGTCCATAATCCTCTGGTAGCAGCCCGGTTCCACGCTTGTCGCCAGGCCCCCCGGATGCTAGAAGTTAACGGCTCGGTGTCGCCCGCGAATCGCCGCGGACGACGCCCCGACTTCGTTCACCCGGCCGGGACGATCGGCCGAACGGCACTCACGGACCCGGAGCCACGAATGAACGAGCAGCTCGAGTCGTTCCGATACGACGACGCGATCGTTCGGAAGTTCCTCATCGCCACCTTCGCCTGGGGCCTGGTGGGAATGTCGGTGGGGCTCCTCATCGCCCTCCAGCTCGCGGATCCGGCGTTCAACCTCGGCCAGCCGTGGCTCAGTTTCGGGCGGCTCCGGCCGCTCCACACGAACGCGGTGATCTTCGCCTTCGCCGGAAACGCCTTCTTCTGCGGCGCGTACTACTCGACGCAGCGCCTCCTGAAGGCGCGCATGTTCAGCGACCTCCTGAGCGGGATCCACTTCTGGGGCTGGCAGCTCATCATCCTCGCCGCCGCCCTCACGCTCCCGTTCGGCTTCACGCAGGCGAAGGAGTACGCGGAACTCGAGTGGCCGATCGACATCGCGATCGCCGTCGTCTGGGTCGTCTTCGCCGTGAACTTCTTCGGCACGATCGCGCGGCGGCGGGAGCGCCACCTCTACGTCGCCGTCTGGTTCTACATCGCGAGCATCGTGACGGTGGCGATGCTCCACATCTTCAACAACCTCTCGATCCCCGCCGGCCCGCTGAAGAGCTACTCGATCTACGCGGGCGTGCAGGACGCGCTCATGCAGTGGTGGTACGGCCACAACGCGGTCGCCTTCTTCCTCACGACGCCCTTCCTCGGCCTCATGTACTACTTCCTGCCGAAAGCGGCCGACCGCCCGGTCTTCTCCTACCGGCTCTCGATCCTCCACTTCTGGACGCTCGTCTTCATGTACATCTGGGCGGGCCCGCACCATCTCCACTACACGGCGCTTCCCGAATGGGCCTCCACGCTCGGCATGCTCTTCTCGGTCATGCTCTGGATGCCGTCGTGGGGCGGCATGGTGAACGGCCTCCTGACCCTTCGGGGCGCGTGGCACAAGGTCGTCGAGGATCCGATCCTCAAGTTCTTCGTCGTGGCCGTGACCGCGTACGGCATGTCGACCTTCGAAGGCCCGATGCTCTCGGTGAAGAGCGTGAACGCGCTCGCGCACTACTCCGACTGGATCATCGCGCACGTTCATACCGGGGCGCTCGGTTGGAACGGCTTCCTCACCTTCGGCATGATCTACTGGCTCCTGCCGCGCGTCTTCCACACGAAGCTCTTCAGCACGAAGTTGGCGGAGGCGCACTTTTGGTTCGCCACCTTCGGCATGCTTCTCTACGTGGCGGCCATCTACAGCGCGGGCCTGACGCAGGGCCTCATGTGGCGGGCCTTCGACGACACCGGGCGCCTTCAATTCCCCGACTTCATCGAGACGACGATCAAGCTGCTGCCGATGTACTGGGTCCGCGCGCTCGGCGGCACGCTCTACATCGTCGGAATGCTCCTTTGCGGGTACAACATCCTCCGCACCTGGATGACCCGGCCGAAGACCTACGAGGAGCCGCTCGTTCAGGCGCCGCCCCTCGCGCGGCGCGCGCCGGCCGCGGCGGCGACGGCGGGCGCGCCCGGGGATATCTGGGCCTACGTCACCTCGGTGCAGTGGCACCGGAAGTGGGAGGGGCTCCCGATGACGTTCACGGTGCTGACCGTGCTCACCGTCGTCGTGGCGTCGCTCTTCGAGATCGTGCCGACGTTCCTCATCCGTTCGAACGTGCCGACGATCGCCTCGGTGAAGCCCTACACGCCGCTCGAACTGGCGGGGCGCGACCTCTACATCCGGGAGGGCTGTTTCAACTGCCACTCCCAGATGGTGCGCCCTCTCCGGCACGAGACCGAGCGGTTCGGCGAGTACTCGAAGCCGGGCGAATTCGTCTACGACCATCCCTTCCTCTGGGGATCCCGGCGCATCGGACCCGACCTCGCGCGCGAGGGAGGCAAGTACAGCGACATCTGGCACGTCCGGCACATGGAGGAGCCCCGCTCCATCACGGCGCGCTCCATCATGCCGCCCTATCCGCATCTCTCGCGCGACAAGATCGACTTCGAGTCGATCCAACATCGCGTCGACGCCATGTCGATGCTCGGCGTGCCGTACGGCGAGGCGGTGAACCACGCGCCCGCGATGGCGCGCGAACAGGCGGCGGCCGTCGCGGCGACGATCGTGGAGCAGGGAGGGCCGAAGGGGCTCGAGGACAAGGAGATCACCGCGCTCGTCGCCTACCTCCAGCGCCTCGGCACCGACATCAAGCGCCCGACGCTCACGCTGGGCGATCCGCCCGCCGAGGGGGGGCGCTGAAATGCGGCTCTCCGACATCATGGGAAACTCGGGTCTCTCGCACTACGCGGTGATCGCGCTCCTCCTCTTCTTCCTCGTTTTCGTGGCGATCGTGATACGGGTCTTCACCGCGCGACGCGCCGACATGGACCGCAACGCCCGGCTGCCGCTCGACGACGGCGAACATCCGGCGAAGGAGCCCCGTCATGGCTGAGACCCCCCCGAAGGGCCCGAGCGACGACCGCCTCCTCGACCACGAAGTCGACGGCATCCGCGAATACGACAATCCGATGCCGCGCTGGTGGCTCAACATCTTCTACGTCACGATCCTCTTCTCGGTGATCTACGCGTTGAACATCATTCCCGGCGTCGGCAGCGGACCGGGCCGGATCGCGAACTACGAAGCCGAGATGGCGGCCGCCAAGAGCGCGCGCGAGGCCCTGGCCGCGAAGACGGCCCCCGTGACGCCGGAGGCGATCCTCGCCGTCGTCGGGGATCCGGCGGCGCTGGCGAAGGGGAAAGAACGCTTCAAGGCGACCTGCTCGCCCTGTCATCGCGAGGACGGCGGCGGTAACATCGGACCGAACCTCACGGACGACTTCTGGATTCACGGCGGGCAGCCGACCCAGATCCTCGCGACCGTGAACGACGGCGTGGTGGCGAAGGGGATGCCGGCGTGGGGACAGGTCTTCAAACCCGAGGAGATCACCGCGGTGGTCGCGTACGTGACGACGCTCCACGGCACGAACCCGCCGAACGCGAAGGCGGCGCAGGGGGACCGCATGGCCCCCGCGGCGTCCGCCGAGCCCGCCGCCGCCCCCGCGACGCCCGCGAAGACGCTGCCGTGAGGTCGTGATGCACGACGTTCCCGGCGCCGCGGCCCCGCCGAGGACGCCGCCGCCGCCTCCGGGCCGAGTCCTCTCGACGCTGAACGAGGACGGCTCCCGCCGCCGGATCCGTCCCCGATTCTCGAAGGGGCGCTATCACCTCCGGCGCCGCCTGACCGCCTACGGCCTCATGCTCGTCTTCTTCCTGATTCCGTACCTGAGCATGGCGGGGAAGCCGCTCATCCTCCTCGATCTCCCGCGGCGGGAGTTCACGCTCTTCGGCACGACGTTCCTCTCGACCGAGACCGAACTCTTCATGTTCCTCTTCATCGGGCTCGTCCTCGTCATCTTCTTCGCCACCGCGCTCCTGGGGCGCGTCTGGTGCGGATGGGCCTGCCCGCAGACCGTCTATCTCGAGTTCCTCTATCGACCCATCGAATACTGGCTCGAGGGCGGATGGCGGGGCGCGAAGAAGCTCGATCACAAGAAGGGCCTTCACGCTCGACGCCTCGCGAAGCAGGCGATCTACTTCGTCCTCTCGATGTTCCTCGCGCACACGTTCCTCGCCTACTTCGTCGGCGTGGAGAAGCTGGCGCAGTGGGTGCAGCGATCGCCCATCGAGCATCCGACCTCGTTTCTGATCATGCTCGGGACCACGCTCCTCATCTTCGCCGACTTCGCCTGGTTCCGAGAGCAGACATGTCTCGTGGCGTGCCCGTACGGGCGGCTCCAGTCGGTGCTGCTCGACCGACGCTCGCTCATCGTCGGATACGACGCGAAGCGGGGGGAGCCGAGGCAGAAGGGCGTGATCGATCGCCCCTCGGCGGCGGGGGACTGCGTCGAATGCCAGCTCTGCGTCCTCACTTGCCCGACCGGCATCGACATCCGCGACGGGCTCCAGATGGAGTGCATCCACTGCACCCAGTGCGCCGACGCCTGCGACTCGGTGATGCTCCGCGTCGGAAAGCCGCCGGGCCTCATTCGCTACGGCTCGCGCGACGAATTCGAGGGGAAGAAGAGCTCGTGGGTCCGTCCGCGCGCGATCCTCTACCCGGTGGCCTTGGCGATCACGGCCGGGGTCTTCCTCTGGCTCCTCGGGACGCGATCCGACGCCGAGGTGACGATCCTCCGCGGACTCGGCGAGCCCTACACGCTCCAGGAGGGGGGCGCGGTGGCGAATCAGATCCGGATCAAGGTCGCGAATCGCGGCCGAACCGACCGGGCCTACCGCATCGACCTCGCGGGCGCGCCGGAGGCCGCGGTGATCGCGCCGATGAATCCGCTTCCGGTGCCGGCGGGGGAGTCGCGGACCACCAGCATCTTCGTCGTGCTGCCCCGGCGCGCGTTCGTGAAGGGCGAGCACGCCGCCTCGGTGTCGCTGAGCGACGGCGACCGTTTCTCGACGACGCTCCCGTATCGGCTCCTCGGCCCCGAGGGCCACGAGGACTCGGACGACGAGTCGAAGGACGACGAGTCGAGGGAGGACGAAACGCCGTGAAGCCCGCCGCCCTCTGGCCGGCCGCCGTCATCGGCGCGCTCGTCGTCACCGTCGTCGCGAACGTCGTGCTCCTCGTCGCCTCGAACGATCCGCGCCACGCCGTCGTCGAGCCCGACTACTACCGCAAGGCGGTCGCCTGGGACTCCACGATGGCCCAGGCCGCGCGAAACGACTCGCTCGGCTGGAGCGCCGACGCGACGCTCGAGTCGGACGCCGCGGGCGCGACGCTCCGCGCCCGGATCGCCGAGCGGGGCGGCGCGCCGCTCACGGGCGGGCGCGTCTCGGTCGTGGGCATCCACAACCTCGACGCGGGCGCGCCCATCGCGGGCGACCTGCGCGAGTCGGCGCCGGGCGTCTACGAGGCGACGCTTCCGTTCCGGCGCGCGGGGCTCTGGGAACTGCGGCTGCTCGTGAATCGCCGGTCCGACTCCTTCACCGCCGATCTCCGGCGGGAACTGGCGCGCCGGCCGTGATCGAGGTCGCGATCGCCGTCCTCGGCGCCAGCCTCCTCGGGAGCCCGCACTGCGTCGGCATGTGCGGCGGATTCCTCGTCTTCGTCACGGGCGACGCGACGGGCGCGCGCCGCTGGCTCGCGCAGGCCGCCTATCACCTCGGCCGCCTCGTCTCGTACGGGACGCTCGGCCTGATCGCCGGGCGGCTCGGTCAGGGCGTCGAGCAGGCCGGCGCCACCGTGGGCATCGGCCGCGCGGCGCCGATCGTCGCCGGCGTTCTCATGGTCGTCTGGGGCGGAACGAATCTGCTTCGCGCGACCGGCGCGCTCCGCGGCGCGCCCGCGACGCCCTCGCCGCTTCATCGCCTGCTCTCGCCCTTCGTCCGCGCCATGCGCGACTGGAATCCATTCGCGCGCGCGCTGGCGATCGGGCTCGTCACGACCGTCATCCCCTGCGGCTTTCTCTACGGCTTCGTCACCGTCGCCGGAGGAACCGGCTCGCCGATCGCGGGACTCCTGGTGATGGTCGTGTTCTGGGCGGGCACGCTTCCGATCCTCGCGAGCCTCGGAGTCCTGGCCGACCGCGCGGTCGGAGCGCTCCGCGCGAGACTCCCGATCCTCTCGGCGTCGCTCCTCATCGTGC
>DASTSZ010000236.1:0-4715 GCA_035760425.1 Candidatus Eiseniibacteriota bacterium
CGGCGCGGAGAGCGGACTCGGCGACGCCCTCCGCCGCGCCGTCGCCTCCCGCACCGAACCGGTCCCCGTCGAGGAAACGACATGAACGTGACGCACGATCCGATCCGCTTCTGGGGGGTGCTCCAGCCGGGGCGTCTCGCCCTGAAGAGCGAGCGGCACGAGTGGACCTACGCCGAACTCGAGGCCGCGGTCGCGGCCACGACCGAGGCGCTGCTGGCGCGCGGCCTCGGCCTGGGCGAGCACGTGGCGCTCGAGTTTCCGCCGGAGGAGGGAGCGCTCCTCACGGTGACGATTCACGCGGCGCACCGACTGGGGCTCCTGCCGGTCCTCGTGCCCGCGGGCGCCACGGCGGCGGAGCGGGAGTTGCTCCACGCGAAGGCGCAGACCGATTTCGTGCTCACCGCCGAAGGCATCGCCGAGCCCGCGGCGGCCGCGGCCTCGGGGCCGCTCGTCCCCGAGGCCGAACCGCCGCTTCGCCGGCTCGACGCGCCGGCCGCCGTCGTCTTCACGTCGGGAACGGCCGCCTCGCCGCGCGCCGTCGTCCTCACGCAGGGAAACTTCCTCTGGAGCGCCATCGCCTCCGGCCGAAACCTCGGCGTTCACCCGGGCGACCGCTGGCTCTGCTGCCTGCCGCTCCATCACGTCGGCGGGCTCTCCATCGTGACGCGCGCCGCCGCCTACGGCACCGCGGTGGTGCTCCACGCGCGCTTCGACGCCGACGCGGTGAACCACGCCATCGACCATGACGAGATCACGCTCGTCTCGCTCGTGCCGACCATGCTCGCGCGGCTCTTGCGCGCGCGGGGCGGACGGCTCTTTCCCTCGCGGCTCCGCGCGGCCCTCATCGGCGGCGGGCCGATCGATTCCTCGCTCCTGGAGGAGGCCGCGGCGCTTCGGCTCACCGCGCTTCCGACCTACGGACTCACGGAGGCGACCTCGCAGGTCGCCACGCTCTCTCCGCGCGAATGGCCGTCGGGATTCGCGACCGCGGGCCGGCCGCTCCCCTTCACGCGGGTCGAGATCCGAAACGAGGCGGGCGCGGCGCGGGGCGAGGGCGAGGAGGGCGAGATCGTCGTGCGCGGCCCCACGGTGATGGCGGGCTACCTGGGCGAGCCCGACGCCACCGAGGCGGCGCTCCGAGGGCGCTGGCTTCGAACCGGCGACATCGGAACGTGGGACGGCGAGGGCCGCCTCGTCGTGCTCGACCGCCGCGCCGATCGGATCGTGACAGGCGGCGAGAACGTCTCCCCCGCCGAGGTGGAGAAGGCGATCGCGACGCACCCCTCGATCGAGGACGTCTGCGTGGTGGGATTGCCGTCGACGGAGTGGGGGCAGGAGGTCGCGGCGGTCGTCGCGCTGAAGCCGGGAGCGGCGATCACGCTCGAAGGGCTCCGCGACCACGTCGCGGGCACGCTTGCCTCGTACAAACTGCCGCGCCACGTGATGATCGGCTCCGCCGTGCCGCGCAGCCCCGGCGGGAAACTGCTACGACGCGTCGCGCGCGACCGGTTCCTCGACGAGGTGGCGAAGCAGAAACATCCGTAGCTCCTCGGGGATGGGCGTCGGCTTGAGCCGACCCTCCGACGCCCGGAGCGCGAAGGCGTGCACCGTGCGGGCCGCCACGCGTTGGTCGCTCTCCCCGCCGCCGCCCGTCACCGCGTAGCGCAATTCGAACGACGCCTTCCCCACCTTCACCACGTCGATGCCGACCCGAATCGTGTCGCCGTGGCGAATCGGCGCCCTGTAGTCGGCCTCGCTGTGCACGATCGGCACGACCCACGGGGCCCCGGTGAAGAAGTAGGCGCGGTCGACTCCGCCCGAGACCCAGAACTCCTCGTAGGCGAGATGCAGGTAGTCGTAGATGCGTCCGAAGAAGAGGACGCCCGCGCCGTCGACGTCCTGGAAACGGACCGGCGTCGTGAAGGCGAAGCTCATCGCGGCGCCACCGTGCCGACGTAGACGAACGCCACCCCGCCGGTGAGGGAGTGGAGGCGCACGTCGGAATAGGCGCGCGTCCCGCGCATGAGGGCCGCGAACGACTCCCCCGCCGGGAAATTCGACGAGGTGCGATCGAGGTACTCGTACGCGGCGCGGTCGCCCGTGAGCCATCCTCCGAGGCGCGGCAGGATGCGATGGCTGTAGAGCCGGTAGAGCGGCCCGAAGAGGGCGCCTCCGGGCTGGCCGAATTCAAGAACGACGACACGTCCGCCCGGCTTCACCACACGCGCGAGCTCGCGGAGCCCTCGCTCGGGATCGTCGACGTTTCGAATGCCGAACGCGATCGACGCGACGTCGAAGGCGCCGGCGGCGTAGGGAAGCGCGAGCACGTCGGCGACTTCGAATCGGACCGGGAGCCCCGCGCGCGCCGCCTTTTCCGGCGCGACGGCGAGCATCTCCTCGCAGAAGTCGGTTCCCACGACCTCGCCCCGCGCGCCGACCGCGCGCCGGAATTCCAACGCGAGATCGCCGGTCCCCGTGGCGCAGTCGAGCACGCGCGCGCCCTCGGCGACGCCGCTCTTCGCGACCGCCACGCGGCGCCAGCGATGATGGAGGCCGAAGGAGAGGATCTGGTTCGCGCGGTCGTAGCGGCGCGCGATGGAGGCGAACATGGTGCGGACGTGGGTGCTCATCGCGAAGCAGCATACCATGCCCGCGAGCATCGTTTGACCGCTCCCCGGGCAATCGGTAGACTCGATGCATGGCCGTGATTTCCATGACGTTGCAGGAGTCGAACGGACGCCCGCGCCGGCGCTCCACCGCGGTTCGGGTGGGGGGCGTCGTCGTCGGGGGCGGACGTCCCGTCGTCGTCCAGTCGATGACGAACACCGACACGGCCGACGCCGCCGGAACCGCCGAGCAGGTCATCGCGCTGGCCCAGGCGGGATCGGAGATCGTGCGCGTGACGGTGAACACGCCCGAGGCCGCGGCCGCCGTGCCGGAGATCAAGACGCGCGTCCGCGACGCCGGCCTCTCGACGCCGATCGTCGGCGACTTCCACTTCAGCGGCCATCTCCTCCTCCACGAATTCCCCGCCTGCGCGCAGGCGCTCGACAAGTACCGCATCAATCCGGGGAACGTCGGCGCCGGCAAGCGGCACGACGAGCACTTCCGCCGAATCATCGAGGCCGCGGTCGCGAACGGGAAGCCGGTCCGCATCGGCGTCAACTGGGGCTCGCTCGACCGCGAACTTCTGACCTCCCTGATGGACGAGAACGCGACGCAGCCGAAGCCGCGCCCCGACCGCGAAGTCACGCTCGACGCGATGTTCCAGAGCGCGGTCCGCTCGGCGGCCTTGGCGGAGGAGTTCGGCCAGCCGCACGACGCCATCGTCCTCTCCGCGAAGGTCTCCGGCGTGCGCGACCTGCTCGACATCTACCGGCGGCTCGCGGCCGAGACCGACTACGCGCTCCACCTCGGGTTGACCGAGGCGGGCATGGGGATGAAGGGACTCGTGGCGTCGACGGCGGGACTCTCGACGCTCCTCCTCGAGGGGATCGGCGACACGATCCGCGTGAGCCTCACGCCGACGCCCGGCGGCGATCGCCGCGAGGAGGTCTACGCCTGCCAGCAGATTCTCCAGTCGTGCGAAATCCGCGCCTTCCAGCCGCAGGTCACCTCCTGCCCCGGCTGCGGACGGACGACGTCCTCCTACTTCCAGGAACTGGCGGAGCGCGTGAACGAGCATCTGCGCGAGCGGATGCCGGTCTGGCGCCGCCAGTACCCCGGCGTGGAGGAGCTTCGCGTGGCGGTGATGGGGTGCGTGGTGAACGGGCCCGGCGAGTCGCGGCACGCGCACATCGGCATTTCGCTGCCGGGCTCGGGCGAGAATCCGAAGGCGCCGGTCTTCGTCGACGGCGAGCTCACGACGACGCTCCACGGCGCGCGGCTCACGGAAGAGTTCTTGGAATTGGTCGACGGCTACGTGGCGAATCGATACGGAGCGGGCGCCCGCTCCTAGCCGTTCGTCGTTCGCGGTTCCGAGGGTGGAACCGCCCCGCGTGATCCCCTACCGAATCTTCCTCGCGGTTCCCAGCTCCTGCTCCTCGCGGTCGGTCGCGCGGCGGCGCGGCGGCCCGAACGATCCCTTCCCCGTGATGACCGACCAGGGACGCTGCGCCTCCTGCACCGCGAGCGCCACCGTCACCTGGAATTCGCCCAGCCGGTTCATGTCGTGCAGGTAGGCGCGATAGCGATGGACGAACCACCAGGCGATGGCGATCTCGAGATAGACGACGCCGAGGAGCGCGAGGTGGATGCGCGCGAGGACGGTGATCGAGACCGAGAGAACGAGGCAGTAGAGCGCCTCCACGATGGCCGGCCCCTGGAAGGAGCCCCAATTCGGCGACTCGCGGCCGTGCTCCACGCGGAGCACGATGCTCCGGAGAAGGAGCATCGTCATGCTCGCCGCCGTCGCGATGGCCACTTCGAGCGCCGCGCGGGGCGCCGGCTGGAGCAGGTAGTCGCTCGGCCGCGGCGCGAGGTCGAACACGAGCGAGAAGCCGCCGTACGCGATGACGGCGAGCGAGAGCTGCGTGAGGAGGCGATAGCCCCGCGTTCCCGCCACGATGCCGGCGAGGAGCACGGCGTAGACGACGCCGACGACCAGCGCCGCGGGAGGCAGGAGGAACATCCCCGAGAGGAAGAAGGCGGGTCCGAGCGAATAGGTGCGCCAGGTCCGTTCCTTCGAGGGGACGAGGATCGGCCAGATGAAGAGC
>DASTSZ010000237.1:0-4769 GCA_035760425.1 Candidatus Eiseniibacteriota bacterium
ACTCCACGTTCATGCCGACGACGCGGAAGTTGTGGAGCACGTTCGTCGACTCGTCGTTCGTCACGATGAAGTGGATCCGCTCGCCCGGCTTGAACTGAAAGGTCGGGTTCGAGCCGTTGAAGGCGTACTCCTTCATGCGCAACTCCACCGTTCGCTCGGGTCCCGCGCCGCTTCCGCGGCCGCGCGACAGGAGCGCCGGGGTCGCCACGGCGGCGACGGCCAGGAGGACGAGGACGGGGAATAGCAGGCGTTTCGGCATCGGGTCTCCCTTGAAATCTCTAATCGGCACTCCAATCAGTGTCCTTTAGGGTAGCCTAAATGTCAAGGGACCCCCTACGCTAGCGGGAGGGCGCCGGGATCCACCCCGCGCCGGGGAGAGAACGGAGCCATGGCCGCCGTCACGCACGCCGTCGAAGACTACTTGAAGGTGATCTGGAAGCTGAGCCACCGCGGCGGCGAGGACGAGCGCGTGCCGGTGGGGGACATCGCCGCGCATCTGCGCGTGTCGGCCCCGTCGGTCACGGGCATGGTTCAGAAGCTCCAGGGGATGGGGCTCGTCCAGTACGAGCGCTACGACGGAGTGCGCCTGAGCGCCAAGGGGCGAAAGATCGCCCTCGAGATCGTCCGCCACCACCGGCTCTGGGAACTCTACCTCCACACGCGGCTCGGCGTTCCGCTCGACCGCGTCGACGTGGAGGCGGAGCGTCTGGAGCACGTGCTTAGCGACGACATGGAGGAACTCCTGTCGCGGGCGCTCGGCGATCCGACCCACGATCCGCACGGGGATCCGATCCCGACGAAGGCGGGCGCCATGGGCGCCGTGCGGGGGGAGCCCCTTCCCTCGCTCGCGATCGACACGCCGGCCGTGGTGACCCACGTGAGCGACCGCCAGGCGGAGAAGCTCCGCTATCTGGTGACGCTGGGGCTCGTGCCGGGGGCGCGCGTGGCGCTTCTCGAACGGGCGCCCTTCGGCGGGCCGCTCACGGTCCGCATCGGGCGAAAGCGCGCCGCCATCGACCCCGAACTCGCCGCGCTCGTGCGCGTGAGCGAGGAATCCCCCGCGAAGCCCCGCGCGACGAAGCGCCGCGGCCGCTGAGCCGCGCACCTACCCCAGCAGCGCGGAAAAATCCTCGTAGGGCGTGACGCAGGGCGGGCCGCCGGCGTGCGCGTAGCGCGCGGCGCCGGGCGTCCCGAGCGCGAGGAGCGTGCTCGAGACGGTGGGGAAGCGGTCGCGGTGGAGGCAGACGGCGGGGATCGCCGAATCGCCGTGATGGCGGAGCAGGCCCGCGAGCAGTTCGAATCCCTCCTCGACGCCTCGAGGGCGCTCGCCTTCGAGGCGAGCCAGGAGCGCGCGCGTGCGAGGCTCTTCGGCGTCGTCCATCTCCGCGTGCGTGATGACGTGCCATCCGGGCGCGAGGAGCGAGGCGCGCGGGGCTTCGTCGGGGCGAAGCGCGATGACCCACGACGGTCCGCCCGCCTCCAATCCCACGAGGGAACAGGGGGCGTAGCGATCGCGTCCGACGATTCGAAGGGCCGCGTCGAGCCGCGCGGGGTAGGGCTCGCCGGTCGCGGGATCGAGCGCGGCCGGGGCGTCGAATCCGGGCGGCGAGGCCGCGGCGTCGATGCAGAGAAGGCCGCGGGAGCGAAGGGGCGCCGCCGCGTCGCCGTGGCCCGCGTCGCCGGTCGCCTCCGCCCGCGCGCCCGTGCCGCCGGGCCCGCCGGCCGCCGCCGGACGGCGATTCAGCAGCGCCGCGACGAACCTCGCCTCTCGCACCGCGAGCCACGTCCCGCCCGCCACGAGATCCCGCCCGCCGACCACCGGCGGGCGTTCACGCAATCGGGCCGGCCCCGAGGAGGGCCGGCCCGGCGATTCGTCGCGATTCGCTCCGACGAGGAGCGTTCCGGGGCCGAGGATCTCCCGGCCCACGATGAGCGTGCACACGAGGGAGCGGGCGCTAGACGCGCTCCTCCATCGGAATGTACGGAACGTCGTGCCCGCCCGTGTAGATCTGGTCGGGGCGGAAGATGCGATTGTCCTTCAGCTGCTCGAGCCAGTGCGCGAGCCATCCCGAGACGCGCGCGATCGCGAAGATCGGCGTGAAGAGCGCGGTTGGAATGCCCATCGCCTGGTAGAGGACGCCCGAGTAGAAGTCGACGTTCGGCGCGATCCGCTTCGGCCCGAGGTGCTCGGCCACGACGACCTCGACTTCCTGCGCGATGCCGAGGAGCGGATCGCCGCCCCGCTTGGCGATCGCCAGCTTGGCGAGTTCCTGGAGCACGAGCGCGCGCGGGTCCTTCACGCGATAGATGCGGTGCCCGATGCCCATGATCTTCTGCTTCCGCGCGATGAGATCCTCGACGTACGGCCGCACCTTCTCCACCTCGCCGATGTTCTTCAGCATGTGGATCACCTGCTCGTTGGCGCCGCCGTGGAGCGGGCCGGTGAGCGCGCCGATGGCCGACGAGACGACGGTGTAGGGATCGGCGAGGGTCGAGCCGGTGACGCGGCCCCCGAACGTCGAGGCGTTCATCGAGTGCTCGGCGTGGAGGATGAAGCAGACGTCCATGATCCGCGTCATCTCCTCGTCCGGCTCCTCGCCCGTCAGCATGTAGAGGAAGTTCCCGGCGTGGGAGAGTTCCGGCTTGGGCGGGATGTAGTCCTTGCCGTGGCTCAGGCGATGGAACGCGGCGACGAGCGTCGGCGCCTTCGCGATGATCCGGACGACCGAGTTGTATCGATCCTCGGCGTTCAGCGGATCACGATCGGGATAGAACATCCCGAGCGCCGCGATCGACGCCTGGAGCGCCTCCATGGGGTGCCCCGTGTCGGGAAGGCACTTGAGGAGGTCGATGAGGCGGAAGCGGACGTCGCGATTCGTCGAGAGGTCGCGCGAGAACTTGTCGAGTTCGGTGCGATTCGGGAGCTTGTCCCAGAGGAGAAGGTAGGAGGTCTCCTCGAACGTGCTCCGCTCGGCGAGCACCTCGATCGGCATGCCGCGGTATTCGAGCACGCCCTGGTCGCCGTCGATCCAGCAGATGCTCGACTTCGCGGCCGGGACGCCGTCCAGTCCGGGTACGTAGGGATACGGGGCCGGCGCCGCGGGGGGCGCCGGGGGAGCGGTGCGCTCCGGCATGTCTCAACCTCCGATGCCGCGGCGGCGCCGCGGCGGATGTCTGGGGTGTTCCGTCGATCGCGTAGGGTTCTTCGCGCCTATTCTGCTCGCTCGACGCGCTGGAATCAACTCTCAGCGCTTGCGGCGCGCGCCCTTCTCGGGCGGGGCGAGCGCTTGGATCCGCTTGATCGCCGCCGGCTTGTCGTCGAGGAGCCCCGCCGGCACGAGCCGGGGGACGAGGTCGACCCACTTCCGCTCCTTGGCGAAGACCTTCTTGAAGAGGGGCGTCGCCTCCTTCTCGCGGCCCAGTTTCCAGAGCGCGGCCGCCTGCCAGAAGACGATCTCCATGTTCGTCGGCGCGAGCTTCGACGCCTCCTTGTAGGAGGACATCGCCTCCTCGACCTTTCCCTCGGTGATGAGCGCGTCGCCTTCGTCGACGTGCTTGTAGGCGCGCCAGAGCGTCACGAGACGGCGCAGTTCCTCGATGGGGCGGGGGCTGTCGTCGACGCGGAGGTCGAGGATGCGGTCGGCCCAGGGGCGCGCGGAGCGCTTGCCGCGGACGATGACGATGGCCGCCGACTGCTGGCCGCGGATGTCGCCGCCGGCGCGCTGTCCGGCGTCGAGCGCGGCGAGGAGGCGGGTCGCGAGATCGCCTCGCGTCGATTCGTACGCGCGGGCCATGGCGGGCCAGATCGACTTGTTCGCCATGAGATTCGCCTGCACCGAGTACTGCGCCCCCGCGCGATCGCCGGCGTCGGGGATGCACTTGTCGCCGGTGTGGACCGCCACGTTGCCCTCGGCGTCGATCATGGCGACCTGCCGGACGTCCCGGTATTGATCCTGCGAGAGGAGTTCTTGGAGCGCCTGCTTGGCCGAGCGGCCGTCTCGCATCATCTGGAGCCCCTTCGGGCCGTAGCTCACCTCGACGAGCGACTGCGTCGCGACCGCGCCGACGCCGGGCTCGGCCCAGGGGACGATCGGGCCGACGGCGAAGTAGTGCGACTGCACGGCGACCCCGATGTCGCCGGTGACGGAGTCGCGCGCGACGATGGAGAACGTGGCCCGCGCCGGCGAAGCGGCGGCGAGAAGTCCGAGCGCGAGGAGCAGGCTGGCGAGCGGGATCGATCGACGGTGTGCGGGCACGAGGGTCCTCCCTGGACCGGGGGTGATGGAACTCAGGGCTTCTTCGACTCGGATGCGCGGCTTCCGGCGGGCGCGGGCGACTCGGAGCGCTTCCACGCCCACTCCTCGCCTCGTTCGGCGCCCTTCTCCGTCCCCTCCGATCGGGCGCGGAGCGTTTCGTCGCCGTCCATCCAGTAAATGATCCGCTGTGGGTAGTCGTGAGCGGCGTTCTCGAAGACGACGCGGCGCGGCCCCTGCTCTTTGAGGCGGAAGGCCACCGGGGTCTTGCCCATGGGGCTGCCCCAGTAGTTCACCGTGTCGCCCGTGGCGGCGATACGGAGGAACTCGAAATACCCCCGGCCCGCGGGCGTGATGTCGCGGTGCATCCCGACGAGGATTCCGCCCCCCGGCGCGAGCCAGCACTCCTCCATCGTCATCCCCTGGTCGACGCCGCTCCAGCAGCCCGTCATCCACGCAAGGCTCGCGATCGAGGCGAGGGCCTTCTCGCTCGCCGCGGCGCGGGCCCGGCCGGGG
>DASTSZ010000238.1:0-9052 GCA_035760425.1 Candidatus Eiseniibacteriota bacterium
TCTCGGCCGCTTCGGCCCCCGCGCCAGTGGCGGCCGCGACTCCCGCCGGAGCGACCCGAACCGACGAATGACCGCGATCGCCGGCCCGCCGCTCGCGCGACGGCTGGAGCAGCTCTATCGATTCGAACGCAGCGGCATGCGACCCGGGCTCGAGGGGATCAAACGGCTCCTCGACGCGGCCGGCCGGCCCGAACGCGCGTTTCCGAGCGCGCTGATCGCGGGAACGAACGGCAAAGGCTCGACCGCCGCGCACCTCGCGTCGATTCTGCAAGCCGCCGGATGGCGCGTCGGCCTCTACACGTCGCCGCATCTCGTCCGCTTCCAGGAACGGATCCGAATCGACGGGGCGGAGATCGGCGACGACGCGCTCGACGCGCTCCTCGCGCGCTGGTGGCCCCGGTTCGAGGATGCGCCGACCTCCTTCTTCGAAGCCGCCACGGCGCTCGCCTTCGATCATTTCGCCGAGTCGCGCGTCGACTTCGCCGTGGTGGAAGTGGGGCTCGGCGGGCGGCTCGACGCGACGAACATTCTCACGCCGCGCGTCTCGGTCATCACGACCATCGCCTCGGACCACGCCGAGATCCTCGGAGGGACCCTGCGCCTCATCGCGCTCGAGAAGGCGGGCATCGTGAAGGAAGGGGGCACGCTCGTGCTCGGCGTGCGCGCGCCGGAACCGCGCGCCGCGATCCTCCAGACCGCCGCCGCGAGGGGGGCCCGCGTGCTGCGGCTCGGCGCCGACGCGCGCTATGCCGCGCGGTCGGTCGACGCGCAGGGGACGACCTTTCGCCTCACGACGCGCTCCTATCGCGGAACCCTGCGCACGCCGCTCATCGGCGTCCACCAGGCGCGCAACGCCGCGCTCGCCGCGCTCGCGGCGGAAGCGATCCTCGAGCCCGAGGGACGACGCGCCGACTCGATCGCGGACGCCATCGCCTCGGGCGTGGCGGCCACGCGGTGGCCCGGGCGCGCGGAGCTCCTGGCGGGCGATCCGCCGATCCTGCTCGACGTCGCGCACAATGTGGAAGGAGCCCAGGCGATCGCGGCCACGGCCGGGTCGCTCTTCGGCAAGCGCCCCCTGGTCGCCGTCGCCGCCTTCTCGCGCGACAAACAACACGCCGCCATCCTCCGAGCCCTCGGCCGCGCGGCCTCCCGCTTCATCCTCACCCAATTCGCCGGCGAACGAGCCACGCCCGCCGCGGAGCTACTCTCGCGAGTGCCAGGTCGAACCACCGACGCGGAGGCCGTACCCGATCCCGTCGAGGCACTCGCACGCGCCCGCCGGTGGGCAAGCGAACACGGCGGCGCGGTGCTCGTAACCGGCTCCTTCTTCCTCATCGGCGAGCTGAACAAGCAAGTCCGGCAAGGAACACCCCATGCCTGATAGCACCCACGGCGGCGCGATGCGGGCGAAGACCGGAAGCCACTCGCTGGACCCGACTACGACGACCAGGGTCCTGCGAGTGGCTTCCGGTCTTCGCCCTGATAGTCGTGCCGTCGGTCCGTTGATCTCGCTCGTACTTGCCGCCCTGCTCGGCGTCTCGACACCGCCCAAGGCGCAAGCACAGTCCGCCACGACCTCCAAACCTGTCTCGATCTCCGTGCCGACACCCTCGGGAGAGCCCTACCGACTGAACGCCGATCACCTCGAAGGCTCCGCGACCTCCGGCGAGAACGTGCTCCGCGCGACCAAGGTCACGGTCGTGCACGGCGCCACGCAGGTGGTGGGCGACTCGGCGCAGATCTACCAGAACCGCGAGTTCGTGGTCTTCCGAGGGAACGTGAAGATCGTGGACGGCACGACGGTGATGCGCGGCACCGAAGCCTCGTACGACCGGAAGTCGCGGCTCGCGATCCTGCGCGGCAACGTCCGGATCGAGGATCAAGGCACCGTCATCACGGGGCAGGAGGCGACCTTCTATCGCGATCGAAACTTCTCGGTCGTCACCGGCAACGCGGTGCTCCGCGACTCCTCGCGCACGCTCCGCGCGGACCGGCTGGAGTACGACCGGGGCCGCGACATCGTCACCGCCATCGGACGCGTCGACGCGGAGGACCACGCCGAGAGCACGCGCGTCCGGGCCGGGCGCATCCGCTACGACCGCCGGGCCGATTACGCGTGGGCCGAGCAGTCCCCGACCCTCACGCTCGTGGAGCGGGACGGGCGCGCGACCGACATCGCGGCCGACACGCTTCGCTTCGACAACGCGCGGAACCAAGTCCACGCGGTGGGGCAGGTGAGGATCGATCGCGACAGCCTCCACGCCACGAGCGGCGCGGCCTCGTTCTTCCGGAGCGAGGACCGCGCCCTCCTCGTCGACAAGCCGAGCGCGGTCAGCCCCGAGGGCATCGCGAGCGGGGACAGCATGGAGGTGCGATTCAAGGACGGGAAGATCGCCTCGCTTCAGATGCGCCCGAACGCGATCGTCGACTACGAGGAGCGCGCAGCGACGGGGCGCGGGGAGCGGAACCTCGCGAGCGGCGACACGATCACGCTCTACCTCGAGAACGACGAGGCGCGGGAGGCCTTCATCGTCGGGCACGCGAAGAGTCTCTACTGGCCGGCGTCGGCCGACAGCGCCAACGGCGGTCGGAACGAGGCGACCGGCGACACGATCCGCGTCGCCTTCGAAGACGGGAAGCCGCGACGCGCGACCGTCCTGGGGCGGAGCGAGGGCACCTACTACCTGGCGGCCGAGGGGGACACGGCGGCCGCCGCGAAGCTCGACAAGATCCACTATCGCGGCCGAGAGATCGAGTACGACGTGCAGACGCGGCTCGTCGACGTGACTGGAACGGCCGACGTCACCTACAAGGAGATGAATCTCCAGGCGGCGCGCGTTCACTTCGACGCGCCGGCGCAGAAGATGCGCGCCGAAGGGGAGCCGGTCCTTCAGGACGGCAAGGACCGGATCGTCGGCGAGACGATGACGTACGACTTGGCCATACGACGCGGCACCGTCTTCGCGGGGCGGACCACCTACGACCGCGGTTACTTCGCGGGCCACGAGGTGCGGCGCGTCTCGGAGAACATCTTCAACGTTCGGGAAGGGACCTACACGACCTGCGACTTGAAGGAGCCGCACTTCCACTTCGGCTCCTCCAAGATGCGCCTCGTGCTCCGCGACAAAGTCGTGGCGAAACCGGTCGTCTTCTACTTCAAGAACATCCCGCTCCTCGCGCTTCCGTTCTACGTCTTCCCGATCAAGTCGGGGCGCCACTCCGGATTCCAGCTCCCGCAAGTCGAGTTCGGTTCGTCGAGCGCCGGCGGGAAGTTCATCCGAAACCTCGGCTACTACTGGGCGATCAACGACTACCTCGACGCGACCGGCTGGGGGGACTACTACCAGGCCTCGCGTTGGGTCGGCCACGGGCAGGTGCGCTACCACAAGCTCTACGAATTCCAGGGACAGCTGAGCGGCTCCTATCAGCGCTCCATCGATCCCGATTTCCAACAGTCGGCGTGGGATCTGCAGGGAAACCACTTTCAGACCCTGGCGCCCGGGTTCACGCTCCGGGGTCTCGCGAATCTCACGAACTCCTCCTCGTACTACCGGGACGCGAACCTGGGGCGCCCCGTCTCGGTTCGCGTGCAGCGAAATCTCCGCTCGAATCTCTCGATCGACCGGACCTGGCCCAGTTCCACGCTGAACATCGGCATCGTGCGAAACCAGGATCTCGATCCCGAGCCCCTGGGCCTGCGCGTGGAGCAGCAGCTTCCCTCGGCCTCGTTCCGCCTCTCGGCGCGGCCGCTCGGGCACCTGGCGCGTGGGAAGGAGCCGGCGCGGCTCCCCTGGCTCGCGCAGACGCTCGTCTCCTTTTCCTCCACCCTGGTGAGCCAGCGGAACAAGTACGTGAACTCCATCCACCCCGACTCGGCCGGAGGAGGCCGGGACTCGGTCATCGACGCCCGCACGGCGGCGCGCCACGACATCGGGCTCACCGACCAGCGCCGCGCGCTCGGCTTTCTCGGGATCTCGACGCGAATGGACTACTCCGAGTCGTTCACGACGCGCGACCAGGCGGGGAACCGAAACCAACGCGCCGGCGTCTGGCGCGGGAGCGCGGGCGTGAACACGCAGATCTTCGGCACCTTCCGCCGCCCGATCGGCCCCCTCCGCGCGCTTCGCCACGTGGTGACGCCGTCGGTGGCCTTCGCCTACCAGCCGTCGTACCCGAAGCTCCTCTACGTCACGCCGACCGGCGCCCTGGCGCCGCGCTTCGGGGGCGTGAGCGGGATCGGCGCGCTCGGCGCGAGCCAGCAGCGCTCCCTCCAGTTCTCGCTGCGGAACGATCTCCACCTCAAGTGGGGCGATCCGCAGCAGCCGAAGGTCATCAACAACTTCATCCAGATGACCACGAGCGGCTCGTACAATTTCCTGGCGGAGCGCTTCGGCCAGAAACCGCTCTCCGATCTCTCCACGTCGCTCCGTCTGGCGCCCACGCCGCGAAGCGATTTCTCCTTCGGGTTCCTGCACAATCCCTACGACCGGCGGCTCCTCTCCTTCAGCGCGTCGACCGGCTTCACGCTCACCGGAAGTTCGGCGGCGCCGGTCGACCAGACGAACGCCGGCGATCCGGCCGTGGCGGGAGGAGGGGTCACCGGCTTCGCGGGCGCCCTCGGGAGCCCGCTTCAGCCCGGCGCGGCGGGGTCCGGGCTCCCCTGGAACCTGACCCTCTCGGTCGGCTACAACGGCTCGCGGGCCCGCGACAACCTGAACGGCGGCTACCTCCCGTGGGGCTCGACGGCTCGCGGGAACGGCTTCCTGGGCCTCAACCTCTCCCGCAACTGGCGCGTGGAATACGCAGGGCAGTACGACATTCGGGGCCGCGAGCTCGTCTCCCAAAACTTCAGCATCACGCGCGACCTTCACTGCTGGCAGGCCCAGTTCACCCGGAGCATCTCGGGCGATACGAAGGAGTACTACTTCAAGATCAACGTGAAGAACCTCCCCGAGGTCTACTACGAGCAGGGGTCGCGCGGCCTTCGCGGCTTCGGCGGCATCGACCGCCTCTACTGACCCGAAAAACCGCGTCCGGACGGTGAATCCCCTTGACCCCCCCAGGGGCGCGGCGTAGCGTTCGGCTCGTTCTTCGAAAGGAGGTGAGACGATAATGAACAAGACTGAACTCGTAGCGATGATCGCGAAGAAGGCGAGCATTTCCTCCCGTCAGGCGCGCTCCGTTGTCGAGATGATCTTCTCGCCGGGCAAGGAGGGTGTTATCGCGGCCGCGCTGATGTCCGGCAAGAAGGTGCAGATCACCGGATTCGGCACGTTCGAGACCCGCAAGCGGAAGGCTCGCGACGGGCGCAATCCGCAGACCGGCGAAAAGATCAAGATCGCCGCGTCGCGTTTCCCGGCATTCCACGCCGGAAAGGCGCTCAAAGATCGCGTGAAGAAGTAGTCCCCCCATCGACGAATTCGGGGCGGGGCGGCCCAATCGGTCGCCCCGCCCTTCTTTTTCCCGTCCCGCCTTGAACCCGGAGAGCGCAGCGGGGTATAGTTTTGCGTCACGCCGCCGATAGAACTCTGACCACGTGAGGGGGTGATTCCGCTGGCTCGCATCCGTTACCTACTCTTTCTTGTTGTCGCGCTTATGCTTACCGCTGCCGCGTCGCTTCAAGGGAAGAGCGCTCCGACCGACATCTTCATTCAGAGCACCACCGATGTCTTCGGGGAGCTTGCCCCCTGTGGCTGACACGCGCACCCGCTAGGCGGACTCGCCCGGAGGGCGAGTCAACTCAAGATCGGCGCTACGAAGTTCCCGAGCCGCCTGTTGGTGGACGCGGGCGACTTCTTCGGATTCGGCGGCGTCCAGGATTCGCTGAAGAGCGCGTTCCTGGTCGAGACGATGGATCGGTTGAAGTACGACGTCGTCACGCTCGGCGAGCGGGAGTTCAGCTTCGGCCAGAAGTTCCTGCTCGACACGTTCAAGAAGACGAAGATCGACGTCGTTTCCGCGAACCTGGTCTACGCCGGCACGAAGAAGCCGTTCGTGAAGCCGTACGTGATTCGGCGCGTCGGCAACGTGCGCGTCGCGTTCACCGGGTTCATCTGGAAGGACGCGAAGTTCCGCACGGTGCCGGGCGAATCGCCGCTCGAGATCCTGGATCCGATCGAGCTGGCCCGGACCCTCATTCCGGAACTCCGGAAGAAGGCCGATGTCGTCGTGGTGCTCTCGCATCTCGGGCTTCCGGAGGGGCAGCGCCTGACCGTGGAGGTGCCGGGGATCGACGTCATGGTCTTCGGGCACCAGGTGGGGCTCTTCAAGCAGATCGTGCAGACCCAGGGCGTCGTGAACGTCCGCGGCGGCGATCGCGGCCAGCACATTCCCGGCATCCACCTCGTCGTGGAGGACGGGAAGATCACGTCCTACGACGGGGAAGTCGTCGTGCTCGACGACAAGGTCCCGGCCGACGAGACGATGAACCAGATGGTGGACGCCTTCAGCGACGAGTTGAACCGGCGCTTCGCCGCGCAGAATCAGCAGACGGCGACCCAGCAGGAGGCGCAGACGCAGCACGATCTCGCGGGGGACCGCTACCTGGGCGAAAAGACCTGCCGCCGCTGCCACGAGGTCGAGTACCAGAAGTACCTGAAGCAGAACCACGCGCACGCGATGGAAACGCTCGTCAAGGCGGAGCGCGACGCGACGCCGGAGTGCCTCACGTGCCACGTGGTGGGGCTCGGTCAGAAGGGCGGATTCGTCTCGCGTCAGTCGACGCCCGAACTCGGCAACGTCCAGTGCGAGAACTGCCATGGCATGGGAACGAAGCACCCCGACGGAACGTCATCGGTGGGCCCGGACGCCTGCATCCGCTGCCACACGAAGGAGCAGAGTCCGAACTTCAATTTTGAAGAGGCCCTGGAGCACATCAATCACTGGGATTAGGCTTCGCGCCGCCGCGGCGTGCGCGTTACTCGCGTGCGTCGCGGCGACGGGAAGCTTCGCACCCGCCTCCGCGCAGACCCTCAAGCTGCGTTCGCTTCACCTTCCCCCCCACGACGTCGTCGGCACCTGGGTCACCTTTCACGGCCGAACGCAGAACGGCCGCTCGCCGGTGCGCGAATTCGATCAACGCATCGCGGTCGTGTCGAAGGAAGACCTCGGGAAGGGGCGCTGGGGGCTCTGGGTCGAGCTGAAGACCAAGGACGCCCGCGGCGCCACGCGTATCGAGCGGGGACTCTTCGCGCCGGCTTCGCTGCGGGGAAGCGATCTCCTTCCCGGCGGGGACGGTTCCGATCTCGGCGGCGTGGCCGGCGCCGGCGACGCGCCGGGGGACGATGACACCGCGTCCAACGACGACGCGCGCGGCGGCGACTTCGTCCTGGTTCGATACCAGACGATGAGCGGCGCGAAACTCTACGAGTATCCCGTCGGAACGTCGCGCCACGCCCGCCTGGGCGGCGACGTCTCGACATTCGAACTCTTCGAGTACGATCCCTCCGTTCGCCCCATTCAGAGCACCGTCGGACCCGACACGCTTCGCCTGGGGCGCCGCGTCGTGCCGGCCATGGTCGAGCGCGTGCGGCGCTACGGCAGCGACCGGTGGCCCTCGAACGACGACTCGACCGGCATCGAGCGGCTCGTGCTGACGCAGACCATCTGGCGAAACGGCGTCGTTCCCGTCACCGGCTTCGCCCGGTCGATCTTCCAGGCGGAGATGCGCCGCCTCCCGTGGTCGAGCCGCAGCGACAGCCTGCTTTCCGGCGTGGCCTTCGCCTCGCGCCCCGACTCGACGATGCTCGCCGAGGCGCGGGCGGTCGGCGCGCAGGCCGACAGCCTACTCCGCGCCGACATGGACGCCGCCGCGCTCCGCCCCGACTCCTCGGGCGTCTTCACGCCGGCGCCCTCCCGGACGCTCCTGGCCTGGACCGAGCTCACGCTCACGGACCTGGGCTCCGACGCGAAGCCGGAGATCACCCAGCAGCCCGAACTGCCGCCCGATCTCGAAGAGACCGAGACCGACCCGACCGGATTCCAGCGGTAGCCCCGAAACCGTCCCCTCCGCGCCCTTCGCGGGCGCCGCTTTAGAACCCCCTCCCGACGGCCGATAACCCATCGGACAGCCCGCCAAGCCGGCGCGGCCCAACGGGGGAGATCGCCATGCATTCCGGAGGACGCAAACCGCTCGGCCAGAGCCTCGTCGAGCAGGGGCACCTCACGTCCGAGGGGCTTTCGCGCGCGCTCGAAGAGCAGCGGCGCACCGGCGCGAGCCTCCGCGAAGTCCTCCTCCGCCTCGAACTCGTCTCCGAGAACGCCATCCTCGACTATTACGAGGAGCAGCTCGGCGTGCCCCGCATGGATCTCTCCACCTACGTGCTCGAGCCCGAGGTCGTGCGTCTCGTGCCGGAGCGCGTGGCGCGCCAGTACCAGGTCGTCTCCCTCTTCAAGATCGGCAACACGCTCACCGTCGCCATGGCCGATCCGCTCGACGTCGTGGCGCGCGACGAAGTGCGCCTCACCACCGGGCTCGACGTCGACGTGGTCGTGGCCTCCGGATCGCAGATCCGCGAGGCGATCGAGCGCTACGCGCCGGTCTCGGGCGGCCTCGACTCGATCGTGCGCGAGCAGGCCGCGCTCCGCCAGGCGGCGGCCGCCGTGGCCGCGCGCCCCGAGGAGGACGGCCCGATCATCCGCTTCGTGAACGCCCTCATCGAGCAGGCGGTGCGCGAAGGCGCGTCCGATCTCCATATCGAGCCCGAAGAGGCGTCGTTTCGGATCCGCATCCGCGTCGACGGCCAATTGCGCGAGGTGGCGACGCAGGCGAAGACGCTCTACGCCTCGGTCGTCTCGCGCATCAAGGTCATGGCGTCGCTCGACATCTCCGAGCGGCGGCTCCCCCAGGACGGCCGCATTCGGACCACGGCCGCGGGGAAGGAGTTCGATCTCCGCGTCTCGACGTTCCCGACCATCCACGGCGAGAACGTCGTGCTCCGGCTCCTCGATCTCTCCTCGCCGCTCCGGGGACTCTCCGACCTCGGCATCCCGGCGCAGCCGCTGAAGGTGCTGGAGCAGATGGTGGCCCGGCCGAACGGGATCGTGCTCGTGA
>DASTSZ010000239.1:0-2679 GCA_035760425.1 Candidatus Eiseniibacteriota bacterium
CGGGATCGCCGCTCATCCGCTGCTTCAGCATCTGGCGCACCGCCTCGACGAGATCCTCGGCCTCCTGATCGTCGGTGGCGAAGTCGGCGTCGCGCGTGAGGCGGAACGCGGCCGTCTCCACGATCTCGTGCCCCTCGAAGAGCGCGCCGAGCCGCGCGCGGACGATCTCCTCGAGGAGCGCGTAGCGGGGACCGGTCGCGCCGTCCGCCCCGCCGCCGGCGCCGACCTGCACGAAGCGCGGCGTGAGGCGCGGGAGCGACACGAACGCGAGGCGCTCGTGCGGATCGTGCGCCGCGCCGCCGTTGGCGCCGTTCGACGGCTCCGCCGCCGGCGTTCGCGTCAGGCGGACCGCGAGATGGAGCACGAGATTCGCCACGCGCGGCGTCGGAAGCGCCGGCTCCACGGCGGCGGGCGTGAGGATCGGGAGGAGTTCGCGCTGGAAGTAGAGGTCGAGGAACTCGCGCTCTTCGGGCGAGAGTTCGTCGTCGCGGAGGAAGCGGATGCCGTGCCCGCGCAGCGCGGGGACGAGGTCCTTCTCGAACGCGCCGTACGCCGTGGCCACCAATTCGCGCGTGCGGTCGGCGACGAGCGGCAGGAGTTCGCGGGCGCTCAGCCCGTCGTGTCCGCGATGCTCGACCTCGGCTTCGAGGAGGGCGCGCATGCCGGCCACGCGGATCATGAAGAACTCGTCCAGGTTTCCGAAGAAGATGCCGGTGAAGCGGACCCGCTCGAGGAGCGGGTTCGAGGGATCGAGCGCCTCTTCGAGCACGCGGCCGTTGAAGACGAGCCAGGTGAGGGCGCGGTTGAGGTAGCGATCCTGCTTCCCCACCGCCGGAGTGTTCGCCTCGGATTTCACGCCCGCCCCCTCCGTCCGTCCGTCCCGACCTTCATGACCCCGACCCCCAAGTTGTTACGATTTCTATAATTGTGAGGATAGCGGAGGGGCGCGTCGCCGCGCAACAGGGGAGCCCGGCGGCCCGGCCGGACCGCCTCACGGGAACCCCCGAACCGCCCCGAGTGATACCAAGGTATCCGTTGACGGTATCGCCGTTTGGGCCGATTGTTAATGGAGACGCGACAGTGTTAAGTCCGCTGCACTCTCCTCGCCGGAGGCCGATACGGAAACCTGGAAGCGGTACAAGGAGAAGGAGCTGAGCCACTCGATGGCTCACTACCTCCAGGCGGTCGCCGCCCTGAAGCGCGACAAAGGGTACGCCAAGGTGAGCGACATCGCCGAGCATCTCGGCGTCACGAAGAGCGGCGTCACGTCGATGATCCGCTCCCTCGCCGCGCGCGGGCTCGTCGATCACGAGCGCTACGGCTGCGTGGAGTTGACCGAGGAAGGGCGCCGCTTCGCCGAGACGACCGAATCGAGCCGCCACGTCCTCGAAGCCTTCCTGACCGACATCCTCGGCGTCCCGGCTCCGATCGCGAGCGAGGACGCCTGCATGATCGAACACCTGGTGAGCAACGAGGCGATGTCGCAGTTCGTCCGCCTGACCGCGCTCATCCAGGCCGACCATCCCGCGGCGATGGAATTCCGCCGCCTCTTCCAAGAGCAGCAGCGTTGCGGCGCCTCGGGCGCGGCCTGCCCCGTCTGCGGGGACGGCGCCTGCCTCGAGCGGACGTTCCGCGACGCCACCACGCGCGAGGATCGCCCCGCCGATGCCGCCGCTCCCGCCCGTTCCGGAGAGAAATCATGACGCCGACGACCATCCTCTCGGATTCGCATCTCGCCGGCCTGCTCCCCGGAGAACGCGCGCTCGTGCGGCGCGTCTTCGGCGCGCCCGACTTCTCGCGCCGCATGTCCGAGCTGGGGCTCGTCCCCGGCACCGAAGTTCGCATGGTCCGCCGGGCCCCCTTCGGCGATCCGATCGAGTTCGTGGTCCGCGGGACGCACTTCTCCATCCGTCGAGCCGAGGCGGAGGGGATCCGTGTCGTCGCCGTCTGACCTCGCGCAGGCGCCGCGCGAAGCACGCGTCCGCCGCGCCATCCCGCTGACCGGCGCCACCCCGCCGTCCGCGCGCCGCCTCCCGCTCGTCGCGGTGGTCGGCAATCCGAATTCCGGCAAGTCGACCCTCTTCAACCGCCTCACCGGACTCCGCCAGAAAGTCGCGAACTACCCCGGCGTCACCGTCGACGTCACCTGCGGCCGCTGCCCGCTCCCTTCCGGCGGGCACGTGAATCTCGTCGACCTCCCCGGCGCCTACAGTCTTCGCCCACGCTCTCCCGACGAGGAGATCGTGCGCGACGTGCTCCTCGGCATCGACGCCACGACGCCGCTCCCCGACGCGATCCTCCTCGTGCTCGACGCGTCGAGCCTCGACCGCCAGTTGTTCCTGGCGCTCCAGGTCCTCGACCTCGGGCTCCCGACGTTTCTCGTGCTCAACATGGTCGACATCGCGCGCGAGCAGGGCCTCCTCATCGATCGCGCCGCGCTCGAACGGCGACTCGGCGTTCCGATCTTCGAAACGGTGGGACGAACCGGCGAAGGCGTCGACGCCCTGCGTCTCGCCCTCGACAAGCCGGCGCCTCGTCCCACGCGCGCGCCCCTCGAACACGCCCCCGCGGCGGCGGCCGAAATCCGCGCGCTCGCGGGCGAGATCGAGGCGCGCGCAGGCGGCCGCATGGGAGCGCGCGACGCCGAACGGGTCGCCTGGGCGCTCCTCTGCGACGAGA
>DASTSZ010000240.1:0-4907 GCA_035760425.1 Candidatus Eiseniibacteriota bacterium
GCGCTGGACGCCGGTCGAGTCGGTGGCGCTGAACGCGATCGTCCGCCCGTCGGGGGAGATCTTCGGCGTGTCGATGAACGTGACGCCGCCCGGCACCTCGGTGACGAACTCGATGGGGCGCGGCGGCTCCGGACGATTGAGGATGCCCTGCACGCCGAAGATCAGCGCCGCGGTCGCGGCGAGCGCGACGAGCCGCCACGCGAGGGCTTCACGCGACTTCCGCTTCGCCGCCACCGGCGCGGGCACGCCGGCGCGGGAACCCGCCTCGGTGACCCACTTGAGTTCGAGAAGGACGTCGCGCGCCGTTTGGTAGCGATCCTCGGGATCCTTCTCGAGGCAGCGCATGACGATCTTGTCGAGCGCGGGCGGCGCCACGTTCGAAACCGAGGAAATCGGCTGGGGCGTCTCCTTCAGAATCGAGGCGATGAGGCTCGCCTGGCTCTTCCCTTCGAAGGCCCGCTTCCCCGTCGCCATCTCGTAGAGGACCGCGCCGAAGGAGAAGATGTCGCTCCGAGGGTCGGCCTCGCGTCCCTCCAACTGCTCGGGCGCCATGTACTGGAAGGTCCCGACGATCGTGCCTTCGGCCGTGAGCGGGCGGCTCATCGTGGGCGAGGACATGTCCCCCGCAGTGGGCGCGAGCCCGGTGGCGCGCGCGAGACCGAAGTCGAGGAGCTTCGCGCCCGACTTCGTGAGCATGATGTTCCCGGGCTTCAAGTCGCGATGGACGAGCGACTGGCGGTGCGCGCGGTCGAGCGCGTCGGAGATCTCGGCGCCGACCTTCAGGAGTTCGGCCAGCGGGAGCGCGCCCCGCGTCAGGCGGTCGGCGAGCGATTCGCCTTCGATGTACTCCATGACGAGATAGTCCATCCCGTTCTGGTGCCCGACGTCGTAAAGGGTGCAGATATTGGGATGGTTGAGGCTCGAGATGACGCGGGCCTCGCGCTCGAAGCGCTGGCGCGTCTCGGGGCTCACGGAGAGGTGTCCCTGGAGGACTTTGATGGCGACGGTCCGGTCGAGGCGGGTGTCGCGCGCCTTGAAGACCTCGCCCATGCCGCCGGCCCCGATCTGGCCGGTGATTTCGTAGGCGCCGAGGCGTGTGCCGGGTTCCATGCTCATGGAGCGCGAAGGGTAGCATAGTTGCGCCCCGGCGGCTCCCCACCACCGGGGCGGACGGGGCGGCGCGGCGGGTGTATTCTGGCGACGCCCCCTCCGTGCCCTGACACTCCGTCATGCCGTTTGGAGACCCTTATGACGATCCGACTCTCGAAGCTCGCGGTAACGATCCTACTTCTGTCGTTCTTCCTCGCGGTGTTCGCCGCGCGCCCGACCGCCGCGCAGCCGCGCTGGTCGTGGCCCGAGAAGAGCAAGAACTTGAAGGTCCTCCCCAAGGATACGCCGCCCGAGAAGCTCCGCGCGGTGATGACTGGATTCACCCGCTCGCTCGGCGTCCGCTGCTCGCACTGTCATGTCGGCGAGGAAGGAAAGCCGCTCGACACGTACGACTTCGCCTCCGACAAGAATCCGAAGAAGGCGGTCGCGCGCGGAATGCTGAAGATGCTCGGCAACGTGAACAAGGAGTTGAAGTCGATCCAGCCCGCCAAGGCGGAGCGCGTGAACATGTGGTGCCACACGTGCCACCACGGCCGCCCCGTGCCGATGACGCTGGCGGAAGAGCTGACGCGCGTCTATGCCGCGGCGGGAACCGATTCGACGATCGCGCACTATCGCGCGCTCCGCGGGCGGTTCTACGGCTCGGCGGCCTACGACTTCCGGGAAGGCTCGCTCCTGGAAGTGGCGGACGGGGCCTTGCAGAAGAAGGACCCGCGCGGCGCGATCGCGATCCTCAATCTCGACGCCGAATTCTACCCGGAGTCGGGCTCGGTGCACGAAGCGCTCGGCGAGGCGTACCTGGCGGCGGCCGACACGGCGCAGGCGATCGTCCACTACGAGAAGTCGGTGGCGGTCGAGCCGCGAAATCAGGGCGCGAAGAAGATGCTCGAGACGCTCCGCGGGGGCGGGCGGTAGACGCCGATGGAACGGAACGGGGCCTGCGCCGCGGCGGCCACGACGGCGGCGACGGCGGCGGCGATCGCGATCCTCGCGCTGGGCGGTTGCGCGCGATCGCCCGAGCGAACGCTGGAGGTCGGACCGTTTCGGCTGAGGGTCGTGGTGCCTGCGGGCTGGGAGCATCTCGACCACGGGCGCGCGCAGATCTTCCGACAAGGGGAGACGCGCCTCTCCCTCGCCGCGATCGGACCGGAAGCCCTCGAGGGACTGCCCACGGTCGATCCCGACTCCACGGCCCTGCTCCTCTTCCAAAGGTCCCTCGGCGTCCGCCGGCTCGAGCTGGCGAGGATGGAGCGGCGGACGATCCACGGCGCCGAATGGACCATCCTCGACGCCTGGGATCGGGATACTCACTCGAACCGCACGAGGAGCGCGTTTCTCGAGGGCGAGGGCGAGATCCTGGCGTTGGAGATCGACCGCGGCACGCTGGAGCGCGCGGAGGCGGCGTTCGAAGCGCTGCTGCGGACGATCGAGTTGATTCCCGACGAACCACCGCCGCGTTGAGGCGGCTCGCGCGACGGCGCGGGGTCCGCGGCGGGTCCTCTAGAGCGCCCGCTTCCTGAACGAACGCACGCCGATCGTCAGCACTACCACGATCCATCCCGCGGCCCACCAGACCATCGCGGTCGACGGAACCGAGAAGGGCGAGAAGGGCGAGTCGCCGAGTTCGCGGAGGATCGACGGCTGCATCCTCGACGCGGCCAACTGCCAGAGCGCCTCGCTCGGCATGACGAGGCTCGCGATCGTCCCAATCTGCTGGGCGGCGGTGTTTCCGAGCATGGTGCCGATCTGCTCCACCCAATTCGCGATGAAGGCGAGTCCGAAGAGACCGAAGGCGAGCATGCCGTTGGTGATCGTGCCGAGGCGCGCGCCGCCGGCGATCGAGACGGTGAGGAAGACCGTCCCTTCGAGGAGGACGAGCGGGAGCCCGATCCCGATGCGGGGCGGCGTGAAGTGTCCGATGAGAGCGCTCAAGGCGAGCACGCCGCCGAAGAGGAGCGCGAGGTAGGACGCCATCACGACCCAGTGTCCGAGCCACTTCCCGAGCACGATGTCGCGGCGGCGGATCGGGCGCACCGCGAGCGTCTGCATGACGCCCGAGCTGATCTCGCCGGAGAGCGTGTCGACGGGGAGGAGCACGGCCATGAGCGTGACGAGGAGATTGGCCGCGTACATGCCGGCCAGCGTGAGCATGTTCATCGCCACGCGCCGTTCGAGGATCGTGGTCTTGGGATTCTCGCCGAGGTCCTTCACCACCGCGAAGAGCCCGAGCCCGTAGAGCACGAGGAACGCCGCGCCGACAATAAGAGCCGCGAGGAGAATGCGGCGGCGCAACGCCTCGTGGAGCGTGAGGTGGGCGATCGTGAGGAAGTCGCGGCCCGCGCGCCTCATCCCGGCCGCCCTTCGTCGCCCATGACGTCGAGGAACCACGCCTCGAGCGACTTTCGGGCAACCGTCATTTCATAGAGCGGAATTCCCCGCCCCACGATCGCCCGCGCGATCTCGGGGACGCGATCTTCGTCGTCCACGACGACGCGGATTCGTTCGAGGGGCGCGGTGCTCGTGGGGGCCGGCGTGGCACCCGGACTGCCCGTCGCCGCGCCCGGGGCGGCCGCTCTGCCCGTCGCGGCCATCGCGCCGTCCACGATCCGCCCCGACTGCGCGATCGCCGCGCGAACGTCGGCCGAGAGCGCGCCGGACTTGATGTCGATCTCCACCAGGCCGTCGTCCTGGCCCAGCGTCAGTTCATGCACCGTTCGCCCCGCCTTCACGAAGACCACGCGACTGCACGTCGCCTCGACTTCGCCCAAGAGGTGCGAGTTGAGGAAGACGGTCGTCCCGCGTTCGCGGAGGTCGTGGATCACGTCGCGCACGAGCAGGCGGCCCAGCGGGTCGAGGCCCGAGGTCGGCTCGTCGAGGAAGACGATCTCCGGCTCGCCGAGGATCGCTTGCGCGAGACCGATCCGCTGCATCATCCCCTTGGAATAGGTGCGGATCGGACGGTTGGCGGCGTCGACGAGATCGACGCGGGCAAGGAGCGCCTCGATACGCGCCGACGCGTCGCGCGGCGACCGGCCGAGGAGGCGCGCGTGGAACCGAAGCAGCTCGCGGCCCGTCAGCCAGTCCTGGAAGCGGAAGTGCTCGGGGAGAAAGCCGAGGCGCGCGCGAACTTCACGATCGCCGATCGGGGCGCCGAGCACATTCGCCGCGCCCGACGTCGGCTCGGTGAGACCGAGGAGCATCTTGATCGCCGTCGTCTTCCCCGCCCCGTTCGGGCCGAGGAAGCCGAAGACCTCCCCCCGGCCCACCGCCAGGGAGAGGTCCGCCACGGCCGTCTTCGCGCCGAACTGCTTTCGCAGCCCGTACGCCTCGATCACGAATTCGCTCATGCCGCCCCTAGGATAGCGACTCCGCCATCCGGATCAATTCCCGTCCCTGGAGATCGCCCTGCAGGAAGTAGATCCGGTCGCCCGACGACCACATGAGGACCGTGCGCTCGCGGCCGCGTTTGCCGTCGGCCGCCGGCTCGCCGGTCGTCATGATGAGGAGCCCCGACTGCCCGCGCACCGAAACTTGGCGGAACGCGGTCGCGTTCATCGGGATCGGCACGAGGAGCGTGCTTCGCCAGTCGGTCGAGTTGGCGATCCGCTTGGCCTCGCGCTCGCCGAGCCCCAGGATGCGGAGCCCGATCTCGCCCAACTGCTCCAGATCCCATCCCGCCGGGAGCGAGACTTCGGGGCTGCGCGCCTGGAGGAGATTCGCCCGCCGGCGCTCCGACCGGAAGCGCTGCATCACGATCGGCGGCTTCCGGAGTTCGACCCACTGGCCATCGAGGCCGG
>DASTSZ010000241.1:0-11356 GCA_035760425.1 Candidatus Eiseniibacteriota bacterium
GGGCGCGGGACGCACCGGTCCCTTCTGGGCCTGGCAGGCGTCGGGCGAGGACGCGGCGCCCGATCTGATCGCGGCGGGGAAGGGGCTCGGCGGCGGCGTGGCCGTGGCGGCGCTTCTCGGGCGCGCGAAGCCGATGGAGGCCTGGGCGAAGCACGTGGGCGCCACGGGCGAGTCGCCCTACGCGAGCACCTACTACGCGCATCCGCTCGCCTGCGCGGGCGGGTCCGCGGCGTTGCCGCTCTTGGAGTCGACGGCGGCGGCCGCGACGGAGGCGGCGCGGGCGTTCGAGCGCGGCCTCGCGCCGCTGCGGACGCTTCCCGGCGTGGGGGACGTGCGCCAGGCGGGGCTCCTGATCGCGATCGAACTGGTGGCCGACCGGGAGTCGAGGGCGCCCGATCCGGCGCGGGCCGCGTCGATCGTCGGCGCGCTGCGGTCTCGCGGACTGCTCGTGATTCCGGGCGGGCGCGGCGGAAACGTCCTCTCGCTCTATCCCTCGCGCCGCATCACGGGCGCGCAGGTCGCGCGGGCGGTCGAGCTCTTGGCGGAGGCGCTCCGAGCCTAGATGTCGTGCGGCATGTAGCCGACGGGGGATTGGTAGTAGTAGTTCCAGGGGTAGTGCAGGAAGTTCGAAACGCGGCTCGTGTAGACGCAGGCGAAGTCCTTCAGCTGGTGCCCGAACCGGCTCGATTCGTTCCCCTCCCGGAAGAGCGACCCCCACCGAGGATTGTAGGCGCGGTCGATCTTCACCTGGACGCTCTCGATCTCGCCGCCGAGTTCGAGGCTCCGCCGCTCCATCTCCGCGATCTGCTCCGGGATCTCCTCGATCCGCTTCGCGATCTCCTCGCGCTTCGCGGCGTCGTTGGCGTCGCGGTCGGCCAGCACCTGCGTCAGGCGGCGGAGCTCGCGTCCGATGGCCGCCTTGTCGATTTCGATGTGATGGCGCTCCGACGAGAGTTTCGAGAGGCGGTCGAAATCCTTCGCGTAGTCCTGCGTGACCTGGATCTCCCGGTCGAGTTCGGGAACGAGCATGGCGGTGCGCCAGCCGAGGGCCCGCTTCGACTGGAGAATGTCGCCGTACGTGTGGTCGCCGAAGTAGATGACGTGCTCGCCCGCCGCGCCGAGCGCCCGCTCGAGGTACGCGCCGCCGCCGCCGCTTCCCGTGATCGCGAGCAACTTCCGGCCCTTCAGTTCGGGGATCGGCGCCGGGGCGGCCGTCTCCGTGAAGAAGGCCGGCTTCCGCGCGTCGACGAGCACCACGTTGAAGAGTTCCGACCAATGCGCCGGCGCGCCGCGCCCCCGCTGCAGCAGGTGCTGGAGGAGCTTGTCCGTGTAGGTCCACTCGCTGTTCGTGAGAAGGAAGAGCTTCTTTCCCGAACGGCGGAACTCCTCGAGCACGACCCGCAGCTCGGGATCGAATCGGATGTACCGGTCGAGATCGCTCGTGATGACCGACTTGAGGCTCCCGTCGCGGTGCGCCTCGTCGATCATGGCGCGGACGTCGCCGTAGACCTTCTCGTAGTCGACGCCGCCGTTCGGCTTCTGCTTCTCGAGGAAGTCGATCAGGACCGAGTAGAGGTAGACCTCGGGGAGATGGAAGAGGGTATCCACCGAGACGTAGTTCTCGTGTCCGACGCGCACGCGCGAGGTCCGGTAGGCCTTCTTCCGCTCCTCCGACCGCAGCGACGTGAGGCCGTGGGTCGCGCGGGAGACGAAGTTGAAGTAGTCCATCTTCAGGAGATTGCCGCGCTTCTTGTCGACCACGAGCCCGCGCACGACGAACTGGGGGTCGTACGTGAACTTCAAGATCTCCGGCGAATAGCCGCGGAACTCGACGAGCTTCTTCTTCGTCAGGTCGAACGCGAGTTCCTCGACCGGAATCGGGTCGTAGTGCGCGAGCGTGTGGTCGAGGTCGAACCCGATGGCGCGGATGCGCGTCATGCGGAGATTCCGGTTCACGAAGACGCGGTGGCGGCGGGGAATCCGGTGCTCGCGCGAACGGAGGGCGCGCGCCGACGGTTCGCGCGGGGCGGCGGCGTTCGCGGCGCCCGCGGGCGCCGCGGCGGACGGCGACCCGTTCGTAGGCGCGGCCGGGTCGTCTCGCTTCGTTTCGCTCATGGCGCGCATTGTACCTTACTTGACGCGTTTGGGGCTCGGCCTCTACGCTGCATCCATGAACCTCTGCCTCTACGAAGATCCCGCCGTTCGCGCGTTCGGACCCCACACCCTCCTTCGCCCCGTGTTCGCGCTCCGCTGCGGCGCCTTCACGCTGGTGGAGAAACTGGTCCGCGCGTTTCCCGACGCCAAGCTCGCGCTCATGGTCCGGCCCGAACTCGAGGAGTGGACGCGGCTCCTCTATCCGACCGCGTCGGTGGGCGAGCCGCCCGAGGAGGAGACGCTCTTCATCAACGGGCGGCTCTGCATGACCGACGACGAGGTGCTCCACTTCCTCGCCGCCTCGCCCCTCGAGGCCTCCTTCATGGCGGACGGCACGCTCTTCGCGGCCAAGGTCTCGGGGAATCGCGTGGCGCACGCCGCCCGCTGGCTCCGCGAGGGGAAGCCGGAGAAGGCGTTCGAGGAGCTCCGCTACCCGGCCGAGGTGAACGCCTTCCTCGCGCGCTCCGCGGCCGATCTCATCCGGTGGAGCCCGCGGCAGATCGTGCAGGACTTCCGCTACGCGTTCCAGGCCGGGACGGTGCGGGGGCGCGTCGACGAGGGGGCGCATCTGCTCCAAGCCGACGCGGTCCACGTGGCCCGCGGGGCGCGCGTCATGCCGGGCGCCGTCTTGAACGCGGAGAACGGCCCGATCCTCGTCCAGGAGAACGCCGTCATCGAGCCGCTCGCCTACATCGAGGGCCCCGCCGTGATCGGCGAGGGCTCGCGCGTGAAAGCGGGCGCGCAGATTCGCGAGGGCACGGTCATCGGCCCGGTCTGCAAGATCGGGGGCGAGGTCGAGGCGACCGTCTTCCAGGGCTACGCGAACAAGCAGCACGACGGGTTCGTGGGGCATTCGTTCGTCGGGGAGTGGGTGAATCTAGGCGCCGGCACCATCACGAGCGACCTGAAGAACAATTACTCGAACGTCCGCTACTTCACGTCGGCCGACGCGTGGCTCGAGGGCGCGGGGACCGACAGCGGCCAGCGGCTCCTCGGCCTCACGGTGGGAGACTTCACGAAGAGCGGGATCGGCGCGACGTTCCCGACGGGCGCCGTGGTCGGCGTCGGCTGCAATCTCTACGGCACGTCGCTCCAGCCCGCGTACGTCCCCTCGTTCGTCTGGGGGACGCCCGACGCGCTGGTGGAGCACCGCATCGGCGACATGATCGAGACCGCCGCGCGCGCCATGGAGCGGCGAAAGGTCGAGTTCCGGGTGGAGTACGACTCGCTCGTCCGCCAGGCGTTCGACGACACGAGCGCGGAGCGGGGCCGCTATTTGGCGTCGACCGGGACGCGCGCCGCGAAGCCGGCGCCTCGAGCCCGATGAGACCGACCTGGTCGGATCAGCGCGCGACCGGTTTCGGCGGATCCGTGCCGCCCGTCGTGAAGGCGCTCCTCATCGCGAACGTCGCGATCTTCACCTTCCAGTTGGTGGCGGAGGCGATCGCCCGGACGCGGCTCGATCAGATGTTCGGTCTCGTCCCCTACGACGTCACGCACCACTTCTTCCTCTGGCAGTTGGGGACCTACCTCTTCCTCCACGGCGGCATCCTCCACCTCGCGCTCAACATGATCGCGCTCTGGATGTTCGGCGGGGAACTCGAGGAGACGTGGGGGAGCGAGCGGTTCGCGCGCTTCTACGCCGTCACCGGCGTCGGCGCCGGCGTCTGCTCGGTCCTGGCTTCGTGGAACTCCTACATTCCGATCATCGGGGCGTCGGGCGCCATCTACGGGCTCCTGGCCGCCTACGGGATCCTCTTCCCGGACCGGACGCTCCTCCTCTACTTCATCGTTCCGATCAAGGCGAAGTGGTTCGTGCTGATCCTGGGGCTCATCACCTTCTGGTCGAGCCTCTCCGCGTCGGGGAGCGGCGTCGCGCACGTGGCGCACCTCGGCGGCATGCTCTTCGGCTGGCTCTACCTTCGCGGCTGGGCGAAGGGGTCGGGGCTGCGGATCCCCTCGCTGAAGGAGTGGCAGGAGTCGCGGCGGCAGGCGGCGCTGCGGAAGAAGTTCAAGCTCTACTATCGCGACACGCGCGGCGAGGATCCGAACAAAGACGAGGAGTAGATGCCGGGGCTGCGAAACGTCTTCGAGCGGCCCGAGGTGGCCTCGGTCCGCCGCCGCGACGACGGCCTGCTCGAAGTGCGCGTCACCGGCCTCGCCTGCCGTTCGATCTGCGTGCGGCGGAGCGACGCGGCGCTTCGCGCCCTCCCGAACGTCGTCGACGTCACCTTCACGCCCGATCCCGACGTCTTCCTCGTGAAGAGCGAAGGGCCGCCGCCGGATCCCCCGGCGATGGCCCGCGCGATTCATTCGATGGTGGTGGCGCCGTGGGCCCGCCGCCTGCTGGCGGCGCTGGCCGAGCGCGTGAGAGCCCGGTTCCGCTAGAGGCGGCTTCGCCCGCCGATCAACCCCCGCCCGCCGACACCGGCGCGCCCGCGCCGGTCCGAAGGCTCGCCATGATCTCCTCGAGCGCCGCGCGTCCGGGGCGAACCTGCTCCAGCGTGAGCGACGAGAGCGGCCGGTCGACCATGCCCATCTCGCGGTCGAAAGCCGGCTTTCCGGGATTCGCGTAGAGCACGCCGGTCACGAACTTCCCCTCCTCCCGCGCCTGGCGGAGCGTCACCATCGCCCGCATGCCGTCGCTCGGATCGTAGTCGTCGGCGAGCTTCTTCAGCGTCACGCGCGAGCCGTCGAAGAGGCGCACCTCGCGCGTCTCGCCCGGCGCGTAGTCGACCATGATCGGTTCGTGCGCGGGCACGAACGTGATGTCGTGGAGCGGCGCGTCGTGCTCCTTCACGTTGTCGTACGACTTCGTCGACCCCTCGTGATTGTTGAAGGTCACGCAGGGAGAGAGGATGTCGATCACCGCGGTGCCGCGGTGGGAGAGCGCGGCCTTCAAGATCGGCCGAAGCTGCTTCGGGTCGCCGCTGAAGGAGCGCGCCACGAAGCCGCAGCCGAGCTCGATGGCGAGCGCGCAGAGGTCGATCGGCATCATCTCGTTCACACGCCCGGTCTTCGCCTTCGTGCCGAGGTCGGCGGTGGCGGAAAACTGCCCCTTCGTGAGCCCGTAGACGCCGTTGTTCTCGATCAGGTAGGCGACCGGGATGTTCCGGCGGATCAAGTGGATGAACTGGCCCACGCCGATCGAGGCCGTGTCGCCGTCGCCCGAGATGCCGAGGAGCTGCAACTCGCGGTTCGCCACGTGGACGCCGGTCGCGATGGAGGGCATGCGGCCGTGCACGGCGTTGAAGGCGAACGAGCGGCTCATGAAGTAGGCGGGCGTCTTGCTCGAGCAGCCGATGCCCGAGAGCTTCGCCAAGCGGTGCGGGTCGAGGCCCATCTCGAACGCCGCGGCGATGATGCTGTTCGTGATGGCGTCGTGCCCGCAGCCGGGGCAGAGGGTCGACTTCGAGCCCTTGTACTCGGCCTGCGTGAGTCCGATCCGGTTCGTCGCGGGCCCCGGGGCGGATCCGGGCGCCGGGGTCTTCGGGGCCGTCGTCATCGGACCGTCGCCTCCTCGCGCTCGCCGCTTCGCACGCCGTCGAGGATCGTCACGGCGTCGATGGGGAGCCCGTCGTAGTGAAGGATGGAGCGAAGCCGCGGCGCGAGATCCGGCATGTCGATCCGCAGGAGGGACGCCATCTGGCCGTCGCGGTTCTGCTCCACCACGTAGACGCGGTCGTACGACTCGAGGAACGCGCGCACGTCGGGATGAAAGGGATAGGCCTTCAAGAGAAGGTGCGAGGTCACGATGCCGTCCGCGCGGAGGAGATCGCGCGCCTCCTCCATCGCCCACGCCGTGGAGCCGTAGGAGAGGAGCCCGACCGTGGCGCGCGGCGCCCGATCGACGACCGGTCCCGGCGCGAGACGGCGCGCCGTGTCGTACTTCTTCGAGAGCCGGTCCATGACGCGCGGGTAGGTCTCGCTCGATTCCGTGTAGCGCGCCTGCTCGTCGTGTCCCGAGCCGCGCGTGAAGTAGGCGGCGAGGGGGTGCTTCTGGCCCGGGATCGTGCGGTAGGGAATGCCGTCGCCGTCGGAGTCGCGGTAGCGTTCGAACTTGCCGAGCCGCGCGATCTCCTCGTCGCTCAGCACCTTTCCGCGATCCCACGGCTTCTCGGGGTAGGCGAAGGGCTCCGACATCCAGACGTTCATCCCGAGGTCGAGATCGCTCATGACGAAGACCGGGGTCTGGAGCCGCTCGGCGAGATCGAACGCCGTCATCCCGAAGCGGAAGCAGTCGTCCACCGTCGACGGGAAGAGCATCACGTGCTTCGTGTCGCCGTGCGACATGAACGCCACCGTGAGGAGATCCCCCTGCGACGTGCGCGTCGGGAGCCCCGTGCTCGGGCCGATGCGCTGGATGTCCCAGATCACGGCCGGAATCTCGGCGTAGTAGGCGTAGCCGACGAACTCGGTCATGAGGGAGAGGCCGGGTCCCGACGTCGCGGTCATCGCGCGCGCGCCGGCCCAGGAGGCGCCGAGCACCATCCCGACGGCCGCGATTTCGTCCTCGGCCTGCACGATCGCGTACGTGGCGGCGCCGGTCGCCGGGTCGCGGCGGTACTTGTCGAGGTAGTTCTGGAGCGCCTCCGCGAGGCTCGACGACGGTGTGATGGGATACCAGGCGGCGAAGGTGACGCCGCCGAACATGGCGCCGAGCGCGCCGGCGGTGTTTCCTTCGATGAGGATCTTCGACCCGACGAGGTCGCGGCGCTCCACGCGGAAGGGGGCGGGCGGCAGGTTCGCGCGGCCGTACTCGAGGCCGGCGCGCACCGCCTGGCGGTTCATCGCCAGCGCCTTCGGCTTCCGCCCCAGCTGCGCCGCCAGCGCGCGGTCGACTTCCTCCGGATCGATGCCGAGCAGGTGGCAGACCACGCCGACGTAGACCATGTTCACGACGAGTTTCCGGAGGCGCGCGTCGGGCACGATCGGCTCGACCAGTTTCGTGAGCGGAACCACGTGAAGCGCCCGATCGCTCGGCACCGGGGGGTGCGCGATCCCCTCGTTCACCACGATCACCGAGCCGGGGCCCATGGCGGCGACGTCGGCGGCGGCGGTCTCGGGATTGAGCGCGACGAGGAGGTCGTTCGCCTTCTGCCGGGCGACGTATCCCTTCTCGCTCACGCGGATCGTGAACCAGGTCGGGAGGCCGGCGATGTTCGACGGGAAGAGGTTCTTCCCCCCCACCGGGACGCCCATCTGGAAGATGGAGCGAAGGAGCGTGGTGTTGGCGGTCTGGCTTCCCGAGCCGTTCACCGTCGCCACGTGCAAGTTGAACTCGTTGACTCGAATCGGAGTCGGCGCGTTCAAAGCGGAAACCCTTTCGTGAATGGGCGCGTCGGAAGTATCGAGAATGTCGCCTCGGAGGGCTGGCCGCCGATTCTAGGGCACCCTCGGCGGCCCGGTCCAGGGGAACCCCGCGCGCCCGCCCGCGGATCGGTAACGGGGCGCGCTCCGTATACTTAGACGCGCGGGCGGCGCGCCCGGTTCCCGCGACACCGCGGGGGAAGCCCTTGACGCCCGCCGCGCCAAACCGAAGAATGAAACGATGACTCGATCGCTGCTTCCGGAAGTCTATCTCTCGTTGGACGACGCATCGCTCGCCGAACGCATCACGGCGGCGAAGCGAAGCCTCGGCGCGCGCTTGGTCGTGCTCGGGCACCACTATCAGCGCGACGACATCATCGCGCACGCCGACATCACGGGCGATTCCTACAAGCTGGCGAGCCTGGGCGCGCAGCGGACCGACGCCGACTACCTGGTCTTCTGCGGCGTCCACTTCATGGCGGAGAGCGCGGACATTCTACGCGCGCCGCACCAGACGGTGATCCTGCCCGACATGAACGCGGGCTGTTCCATGGCCGACATGGCCCAGACCGACGACGTCTACGAGGCGGGCGCCGCGCTCGATCGTCTCGGCCTCCACTCGGTCACGCCGGTCACCTACATGAATTCGACGGCCGACTTGAAGGCCTTCTGCGGGGAGCGCGGGGGCGCGGTCTGCACCTCGTCGAACTGCCGCGCCATCTTCGAGTGGTCGTTCGCTCAGCGGGAGAAGATCTTCTTCTTCCCGGACGAGCATCTCGGGCGGAACACCGCGATCGCGATGGGCATCCCGGCATCCGAGATCGCGCTCTGGGATCCGGCGAAGCCGCTCGGCGGACTCACGGAAGCCGGGATCCGCGCGGCGCGCGTCATCGTCTGGAAGGGCTGCTGCTCGGTCCACACGAAGTTCATCCTGAAGCACGTGCTCGACCGCCGGGCCGAGGATCCCGACGTGAAGATCCTCGTCCATCCGGAGGTGCCGCACGAGGTCGTCGCCGTCGCCGACGCGGTCGGCTCGACGGAGTTCATCATTCGGACGCTGCGGGAGGCGCCGGCCGGATCGAAGTGGGCGGTCGGGACCGAGTATCACCTCGTCAACCGGCTCGCGAAGCAGATGCCGGAGAAGCAGATCTCGATCCTCTCGAAAGACTTCTGCCTCTGCGCTACCATGTACCGAATTTCGCCGCAGAACCTCCTCTGGGCGTTGGAGAGCCTGGTGCGAGGCGAGGTGGTCAACCCGATCCGCGTGCCCGAGACGACGAAGAAGTGGGCGCGGGTGGCGCTCGACCGCATGCTCCAGGTCCATTGACCGAGCCGATGCGGTCGCGGAGGAACGAATGGCGTACGAGATCGTAAAGGACATCTGCGAGGGCGAATCGTCCTGCGTCGATGTTTGCCCGGTGGACTGCATCAAGAAGGCCGACGGCCAAAACGCGAAGGGGATGACGTGGTATTTCATCGTCGCGGAGGATTGCGTGTCCTGCAACGCGTGCCTCGAGGCCTGTCCGATCGAAGGGGCCATCCTGCCCGACTAGGGCGCGCCCGGCGCCCGTCGCGCTCGGGAGTTCGGCCCTGAGACTCCTCCGTTTCCTCGTCGCGCTCGTCCGCTACCGGGACGTCCACTACGCCCGGCGGCTCTGGAGACGCTCGCGCGAAAACCTCCGGCTCGTCCTCGGTGCCCTGGGGGCGAGCTACGTCCGCGTGAAGCCGTACGAGGACTTCGGCGGCGTCCCGTCCGCCGCCGCGTGCGAACGATTCGTGCTCGGCGAACAGCCCGCCGGCTTCGTCCGCGTGAACCTCGCCGCCTACCACCTGGCGCTGCCCGACGTGGCGGGGAAGGTCGTCGTCGACGCCGGGACGAACGAGGGCGCCGGCGCGGCCCTCTTCGCGCGACACGCCGCCCGCGTCGTGGCTTTCGATCTCTCGCGGGCCGGAATCGACGCGGCCCGCGCCCGCTACGCGAGACCGAATCTGGAATTCCACGTCCACGACGCGACGCGCCCCTTTCCGATGCCCGACGAGAGCGCCGACGTCGTCTTCTCGAGCGAGGTGATCGAGCACCTGCCCGACGGCGCCGCCTTTCTCCGCGCGGCCGCCCGCGCGCTGAAACCGGGCGGCCTCCTCCTCTTGAAGACCCCCAACGACGACTACAACCGGTATGAGAACCGGCTCAACCCGCACCACGTTAGCCCCTATACCGCCAAGCGTTTGCGGGCGTTGGTTCAGGCGTTCTACGAAGCCGTGACGATCGACGGACTGACGTACGATCTCGCGATCGTCCGGGGGACGGAGGATCGGCCCGATCCGGCGCCGCCGGAAGAACACCCGTATCGATTCGGGGAGGCGATCGAGATCGACCGGCTCCTCCTCCTGCGCCTCCGCGTGACCCCCCGACGCGTGCCGCTTCCCGGCGCCGAAGCCCCCGAATACCTCTGGCTCCGGGCGGCGCGTCCTCGCACGACCCCCTCTCAAGAAGCCGCCGCTCCCCGCCGATAAGAGGTACCAGCCGGCGGATCGGGAACACGGGGCCCACCCGTGCCGCCAGGCGTTCGCGCGGGAGACGAGTTCGATGGATTGCACCGAAGCCAAATCACAACTGAGCGTCTTCGCCTCCGGCGGGCTCGCGGCCGACGACGAATCTGAAATTCGCCGGCACCTGGAGTCGTGCGAGACCTGTTCGCTCGAGGCCAAGCGTCTGCGCGACGCGACGCCGCCCCCGGCGCCGCTCTCCGACTTCGCGTCCTTCGAGGCGACGGCCCCCGTCGAGGCCTCGAACGGTGCGTCCGACTCGGCGCCTTCGCCGCCGCCGGCGCCGATGCCGGCTTCGGACTCGACGCTCGACGTCGCGCCGCTCGCGCCGCCCACCTCCGATTGGACGGTCGAGAAGATCTTCGGCGACGCGCCGGCCCCGACCGCGGCGCCGGCGGTCGTCGAGAACGCCGCCCCCGCGTCGGGCAGCGCACACGGCGCGACGGAGGGCGGCGCCCCCGTCCCGCCGCCGAGCGCCCCGGTCGGGCCGATGTTTCACGATGTCGCCTTGCCGCCGAGTCCCGCGCCCGCCGCGGTCCGCGCCGCCGCCCCGTCCACCGTCGAAGCGGGCGCCCCGGGCCCTCCCGCGGGCGGCGCCACGAAGCCGGCGGCCGAAGATTGGGAGTTCGAGCCGGCCGATGCCGCGCGCGACGCGACGCCTCCCGAGGAAAGCCTCCTATTCGCCGAACAGGCGCTGAACCGCCGGCTCGAAGATCCGCGAAAGAAGAACGCCGCGCTGCGCGCGATCCTCTGGGGCGTCGGCGCGGTGCTCGGCGTCGGGCTGCTGGGCGTCTCGCTATGGATGGCGATGCAGAATCACGGCGCCGAGCCCCGCGAGATCGCGGCGCGCGTGAAGCCGACCGCCGGCGCCGCGACGACCGTGACGCATGCCGCGCCGGTCGCCGAGCCGCCCGCCGACGCGGCGACGCCGGCGGACGCCGCGACGACGGCCGGGACTCCCGGCGAGGTCGGACCGGGTTCGGAACCGACGAACGCGGCGCCGACGCAGGCTTCCGCCGCGCCAACGCCCGCCCCCGCCCCCGCCCCGGCACCCATCAAGTCCGCGCTTTCGCCTCGCGCCGGATCGCCGGTCGCGCCGAACGCGGCGGGCGCACGCGGCGCCGCGCCGAAGTCGCCCGCGCCGTCCGCCTCGCTCGCGAACGGAGGGGCGATTTCGCCCTCGACCGGCGCGAAGCCGACGACGACCTCGACGAAGGAGCTGTCCACGGCCGAGAAGACCGCGTCCTCGCCGCCCCCGCCGCCGCGCGTGGCGCACGACGACGAGGAGATGTGGCCGGTCGACGATCCGGTCGTGAAGCCCGCGCCCGCGACGCCGAAGCCGACG
>DASTSZ010000242.1:0-3594 GCA_035760425.1 Candidatus Eiseniibacteriota bacterium
TCGGAAGGTGTTCGCCGTGATGACGTCGGCGCCGGCGCGGAGATAGTCCTCGTGGATGGCGCGGACGACCTCGGGCGCGTCGATCAGCGCCTGCGCGCTCCAGAGCGGAAGCGGGGTCGCGACGCCGCGACGGTCGAGTTCGGTCCCCATGGCGCCGTCGAGGAGGATCGTCTCGCCGCGAACCAGGCGGGCGCGAAGCGGATCGAGCGGGAGGGGAGGATCGGTGTAATGCACCGGGTCAGCCCTCCGCCGTGAGGTCTTCGCTCGGATTGAAGCCGTGGATCTCCATCAGTTCCTCGATGACGCTCCGGCGCCGCTTCAAGATCGAGGTCATGGACGAGTAGCCGTAGCGAAGAATCCGCTCCCGCTCGCGGGACGACATGGCGTGGTGGAGGAAGAGCATCACCTCGGACGACGAGGGCTCGATGCGGTAGATCTTCACGTTCGGGTACTCGACCTGATAGCGGCGGATCTCGCCGTCGAGGCGGACGCGCGTTTCGATGCGCGTCGCCTGGTCGTGGATGAACGACATCCCCTTCTCCCGAATTCGCGCGCACTTGCCGTCGCGCCGCGGGATGCAGACCACGGATTGATCGTTCGAGATGTTGATCATCGGATTGATGACGAGCACCGTGGAGGCGCCGCCTTTGATGGCCACGTCGAGGTGCGCCACCTTCCCGACCGATCCGTCGATGTAGTCGCGCCCCTCGATCTTCACCGGGCGGAAGAAGAGCGGGATAGCCGACGACGCCGCGACGGCGATCGAGAGCGGAATCGTCTCGCCGTCGGCGTTCGAGAAGAGGCGCCGCGTGCCGAGGTCGAGATCGGTGGCCGGGATGTAGAGTTCGCGGTTCAGATCGGCGAACGAATCGGTCTTCCCGTGCGCCGCCAGGACCTTCGAGAAGAACTCCTCGTAGAACTCGAGCGCGAAGATCCCCGCCGGCAGCTGCTCCTCGATCCAGTGCATGAACTCGAAGGGCGACGGCCGCACGCCGGTCCGCACGCAATTCACGAAGTAGGCGGGCACCGAGAACATGACGTTGAAGAACGACGTGAGGATGCCCCACCGATTCGCCACGTACATGTCGCCCCGCTTGAACTGGAGGGCGGGGTCGGAGTCGGTGAGGAGCGCCCAGTAGATCTTCCGGGCGGGAATCCCCTTCGCCAGGAGCGCCGAGACGGACGCGCCCGCGCTCACGCCGATGTAGAGGTCGAAGCCGGTGGAGGAGAAGTCGAGGCCGAGGAAGTCGTCGAGGGCGGCGAGACAGCCGATTTCATAGAAGGCGCCGGTCAGTCCGCCGCCGGAGAGACTCAGCGCGATCTTGCGAGGGGGAGGAGTCATGCGGGAGGAGAATACCGCATCAAGCCTCGCAGAATACGGTCCGAAAGTCGGGGAAAGGCGACGTCGAGGACGGCGAGCAGGCGATGCGTCCGCGGGAGGTAGATCTCCGCGGGGTGGCGCTCCAGCGCCCGGACGATCGCGCCCGCCACGCGGTCGGGCGAAAGCACGATGCCGGCCGGCCCGCGCCCGAGCGCCCGCTCGCGGCCCGCCTTCTCGAGGAAGGACGTCTCGACCGCGGCCGGGAGGACGGTGGTGACGCGCACCCCGCGAGGCGTGAGTTCCCGCCGCCACGATTCCGAAAGCGCCACGAGCGCGAACTTCGTCGCCGAGTAGTAGCCGTAGTAGGGCACCGCGACGCGCCCCGCGAACGATCCGACCGTGACGAGCGCCCCTTTCGACGCCAGGAGCGCCGGGAGCGCGGCCCGGGTCATCCCGATCGTGCCGAGGAGATTCGTCTCGATCATCTCCGCGATGTCGGCGTCGGTCGCCTCGTCGATCCGCTTCAGCCGCGCGAGGCCGGCGTTGTTCACGAGGGCGTCGATCCGGCCGAACCGTTCCATCACGGCCGCCACCGCCCGCGCCGAATCCTCGGCGCGTCTCAGATCTCCAGGCACGACGAGCGACTCCCCGCCCGCGCGAAGCACCGCCTCCGAGGTCTCCCGAAGCGCCGCCTCCTGGCGCCCGTGGAGCGCCACGCGCGCGCCGGCCGCGCCGAGGCGCGCCGCCGCCGCGCGGCCGATGCCTCCGGAGGCGCCGGTCAGGAGAACGACGGCGCCGCGAAGATTCACGCCCGGCGGCTTCCGGACATGGCGAGCGAGTGGACGCCGGCGTCGGTCGTCGCCGCGGGCGCGCCCGTGGGCGTCAGGTGCCGCACGAACCAGTCGCGCATGATGTGGAGCCGCGCCACGCGGCGCGTCGGCGTCCCCATCCGCGAGAGTCCGTGGCTCTCGCCGGGGTAGAGCACCATCTCGACCTCGCGCTTCAGCCACTTGAGCGACTTGTAGAGCATCTCGGCCTCGCCCACCGTGCAGCGGAGGTCCTCCATGCTGTGCGTGATCATGAGGGGCGTCTTGATCTTCTCCACGTAGGCGAGCGGCGACTGTTCCCAGAGAATCGGCGCGAAGGTCCAGGGCTCGGCGCCGAACTCGCCGATGCTCGATCCGCTGATGTCGTCCGCCAGGAGGAGCGTCGGGATCGTCGTCACGCAGCGCTGCGTGAGCGCCGCCTTGAAGCGCTCGGTGTGCCCCACCACCCAGGTTGTCATGTAGCCGCCATAGGAGCCGCCCGTGACGCCGAGGCGATTCGGATCGACCTCCGGATGGCGGCGGAGCGCTTCGTCCACCGCGAGCATCAGGTCGTCGAAGGCCGGTCCCGCCCAATCCTTGAGGATCGCCTGCGTGAAGACTTCGCCGTAGCCCTGCGAGCCGCGCGGATTCGAGAAGAGGACCGCGGTGCCCATGCTCGCGAAGACCTGGAACTCGTGCATGTAGGTGGCGCCGTACTGCGCACGCGGCCCGCCGTGGATTTCGAGGATCATCGGGACCTTCTGTCCCTTCGCCGGCGCGACCGGGCCCATGTACCAGGCCTGGATTCGATGCCCCTTCGGCGCGTCGATCCAGATCTCCTCGGGCTCCACGAGCGCGAGCCCCGCGAAGAAGTCTCGGTTCGGCTCCCAGAGGTCGGTCTTCGCGCCCGTCGCGCCGTTGAAGCGCGCGATCGTGCCGGCGTTGGTGAATCCGTTCCAGACGATCGTGAGGTCGTCGGCGTTTCGCCCCCGCGCCGAAATCATCACCTGGATCGGCCCGTTCGTGAGCCGCCGCGTGGCGCCGCCGGCGGCGGGCACGGCGAAGAGGTGCGTGGAGCCGTGATCGGAGGCGGTGAAGAAGATGGTCTTTCCGTCGCGCGACCAGATGGGCGCGCCGCCGCCGTGCAGATCGTGGAGGTCGCCGATCGTCGCGTCCTCGGCCGTGCGGTCGAGGTCGGGCGTGAGATCGCGCGGCGCGCCGCCCGCGACCGGCACCGACCAGATGTGGAGATTCCAGATCCCCCACCAATCGTCCGCGCGGTCGTGGCCGATGAACGCGATGGCCGATCCGTCGGGCGACCAGGCGAGGCCGTACGCGACGCCGGGCCCGGGCGTGAGGTTCTTCGGCTCGCCGCCCGAGGCCGGCACGACGAAGAGGTCGCTCACCGTGTAGGCGCTGTACTCGGCGTCGCCCTGACGATTCGCCACGAAGGCGACCGACTTGCCG
>DASTSZ010000243.1:0-18684 GCA_035760425.1 Candidatus Eiseniibacteriota bacterium
GGCGATGGCGAAGAACCGCGCGTCGTCCTCCCACGGCGTGGCGATGAAGCCCGAGCCGACGCCGTAGCTGAGACCCTCCACGCGGCGGATGCGCGTGGCCAGGCGCGAATTGATGAATCCGCCGCCCGTCATGAAGTTCCCGAGGATCATGGCCGGGTAGTCGGCGTCGCTGTCCTTCATCTGGACGCGGAGCACGGCCTGCATGAAGGCGCTCGTCTTGTCGGGCGCTTCGATCGACTTCACGAGCGCGGGACGGTCCTCGTACGGCGTCGTCATGCGCACGTAGGGCCGGGGGCTCTTCCACGAGCCGAGCAATTCGTTCAGGAGATCCTGCACGGCCTTGGGATCGAAGTCGCCGACGATGCTCACTTCGCCGTCGGACGCGCCGTAGAAGTCGGCGTGGAACTGCTTCACGTCGGCGGCGGTGACCTTCTTCGTCGTCTCGAGGATCTCGTCCGGCGTCGCGATGTAGCGCGGATCGTCCGGCTGGCGGGGCGAAATGTGGCGGCTCGCGGCCGTCGACGCCAATTGGCGGGGATCGGTCTTCGACTCCTCCACGGCGGCGATGACTTCCTGCCGCAGGAGTTCGAGTTCGGTCGCGGGGAAAACGGGCTCGCGCATCGCCTCGACCGCGAGTCGCAGCGCCTGCGGCAGCGTCTCGCGCGTCGCGTCGATCGTGGCCCACGTGCCGGCCGTCGCTCCGTCCACGCGCACGGTGGCCTTCAGACGGTCGACCTCGTCCTTCCACTCCTGCCGCGTGTGCTTCGCCGTGCCGCGCGTGAGCATGCTGCCGGTCATCTCCGCGATCCGCTTGCGACCGCGTAGATCGGACTCGGATCCGAAGTGGAGGCGGATGAGCGCCTGCACCGTCGACCCGCGCGTTTTCTTCGGAAGGAACGAGAGCTTGAGGCCCGAGGGAAGGGTCGTCCGCGTGACGCGCGCCTCGACGGCGTCGGGCGACGGATCGAACGCCTCGCCGGCGCTCAGCGCCTCGCCGCCCTTGTAGTCCTTCACCACCGCCGCGATGTCCTGGAGCGGCGGGATCGTGGCGCGATCGGGCTCCTTCGTCGGATAGAAGAGCCCCGCCGTCCGGTTCGACGACTTGAGATAGGCCCCGGCCACGCGCGTCACGTCGCCCACGGTCACCTTCTGCAGGCGATCGCGGTGGATGAACATGAGCCGCCAGTCGCCCATGGCCGCCCACTCGGAGAGATTGAGCGCCGCGCGCTGCGAGTCGCGGATCATCAGATCCCAGCCCTTGAGGAGATTGTCGCGCGCGCGGGCGACGTCCTGCTCGGTCGGCGGCGTGGCGTTGAAGTTCTCCAGCGTCCGGATCATCGTGTCGCGCACGTCCTCGATCGCGCCGTCGGACGTCGTCGTGGCGTCGACGTAGAGCAGCCCCGGATCGCGGAACTGCGAAACGTCGATCGAGATGGTCGCCGCCTTCTTCGTCTCGACGAGCGCCTTGTAGAGGCGGCCCGAGGGCTGGTCGCCGAGGATGAAGCCGAGGACGCTCACGGCCGCGTAATCGGGATCGGAGCCGGCGGGAATGTGATAGCCGGCCGAGGCGACCTTCGTATCGCCGACGCGCCGCAGCGTGACGGTCCGCTCGCCGTCCTGCACCGGCTCGACCGTGTAGGTGCGGTCGATCGGCTGCTTCGAGCGGGGCAGCACGCCGAACTTCTTCTCGATCATCCGGAGCGTCTTCGCCTCGTCGAAATTGCCCGCCACGACGAGGATCGCGTTGTCGGGCTGATACCACTTCCGATAGAAGGCCTGCAGCCGCTCGATCGGGACGCCTTCGATGTCCGAGCGGGCGCCGATGGTCGACTTGCCGTAGTTGTGCCAGAGATACGCCGTGGAGAAGACGCGCTCCGTGAGGATGGCGCGCGAGTCGTTCTCGTCGATCTCGAATTCGTTTCGAACGACGGTCATCTCCGAGTCGAGGTCCTTCTTCGCGATGAACGAATTCACCATCCGGTCGGCTTCGAGGTCGAGCGCCCAGGCGAGGTTCTCCTCGGTGGCGCCGAACGTCTCGAAGTAGTTCGTCCGGTCGAACCAGGTCGTGCCGTTCGGCCGGGAGCCGTGCGCGGTCAGCTCCTGATAGATGTCGCGATGGTTCTTCGAGCCCTTGAAGAGGAGGTGCTCGAGGAGATGCGCCATCCCCGTTTCGCCGTACCCCTCGTGCCGGGAGCCCACGAGATAGGTGATATTCACCGTGGCGGTCTGCTTCGAAGGATCGGGGAAGAGGAGGATCCGCATTCCGTTGGAGAGCTTGTACTCGGTGATGCCCTCGACCGAGGCGAGTTTCTCGGCTTTCGCGACGGCGGGCGCGCTCTTGCGCGGGGCGGCGGCGCGCGCCTGGACGTCGGCCGGCGCGATCGCCGACGCGAGCCCGAGGACGATGACCGCCGTGGTGAGAAGTCGGCGCAGACTCATCGAAAGGTACCTCCCGTGGAAGGGCGTGGGGATCTGCGGAACGAGCCCCGGGAGTGTACGCCATCCCGGCGCGCGGGGGGAGCGCCGGGGACGCCGCCCCGAGGCGGGTCCCGCCGAAACCGCCCTCTTTGTGAGCCCCTTCGACTACTACCCGGGACCACCTTGCGTTTGCCGGCGGAAGGCCGACAATGGGAGGGACGGGGCGATCCGGCGGACCGCCGTAGGCGCCCTTGTCGAAAGGGGTTACGACGTCATGATCGACGCGATTCGCCGGGAGTCCCTCGAGTACCACCGGGGCGGGCGCCCCGGGAAGATCGAAGTCGTTTCGACGAAGCCGTGCGCCACGCAGAAGGACCTCTCCCTCGCCTACACGCCGGGCGTGGCGGAGCCCTGCCTGGCGATCGAGAAGGATCCCGAACTCGCCTACGAATACACCGCGAAGGGGAACCTCGTCGCGGTCGTGACGAACGGCACCGCCGTGCTCGGGCTCGGCGACATCGGCCCGCTCGCGGGGAAGCCCGTGATGGAAGGGAAGGGGATCCTCTTCAAGCGATTCGCCGACGTCGACGTCTTCGACATCGAACTCGCCTCGAAGGACCCGGACGAGATCGTGAACGTCTGCCGGCTCCTCGAGCCGACCTTCGGCGGCATCAACCTCGAGGACATCAAGGCGCCGGAGTGCTTCGTCATCGAGGAGAAGCTGCAGTCGCTCGTCTCGATTCCGGTCTTCCACGACGACCAGCACGGCACCGCCATCATCACCGGCGCCGCGCTCCTGAACGCGATCGAGATCACCGGTCGAAAGATCGGCGACGTGCGGATCGTGATCGTCGGGGCCGGCGCGTCGGGCATCGCCTCGGCGCGCCTCTTCACGCGGCTCGGCGTTCGGCGCGAGCAGATCATGCTCTGCGACCGCACCGGCGTCGTCTACAAGGGCCGCACCGCGGGCATGAATCCCTACAAGGCCGAGTTCGCCGCCGAGACCTCGGCCCGGACGCTCGCCGACGCCGTGCGCGGGGCCGACGTCCTGCTCGGCCTCTCGAGCGCGGGCCTCGTCACGCCCGATATGGTCCGCTCCATGGCCGACCAGCCGATCCTCTTCGCCTGCGCGAATCCCGATCCGGAAATCAGCTATCCCGACGCGAAGGCCGCTCGCCCCGACGTCATCATGGCGACCGGCCGGTCGGACTACCCGAACCAGGTGAACAACGTCCTCGGTTTCCCCTTCCTCTTCCGCGGCGCGCTCGACGTGCGCGCCACGCGCTTCAACGACGAGATGAAGCTCGCGGCGGTCCGCGCGCTGGCGAGCCTCGCGAAGGAGGACGTCCCCGACGCGGTGGCGCGAGCCTACGGCGTCGAGTCGCTTCGCTTCGGCCCCGACTACCTGATCCCGAAACCGTTCGACCCGCGCGTCCTGCTTTGGGTCTCGCCGGCCGTGGCGGAGGCGGCGATGAAGACCGGCGTGGCGCGGCGCACGCTCGACCTCGTCGAATACCGCGAGCGGCTCGAGGCGCGCCTCGGGAAGTCGCGCGAAATCGCCCGCGCGGTCATCCATCGCGCGATTCGCGATCCGCGCCGCATCGTCTTCCCGGAGGGGCTCCACCCCCGCATCCTTCGCGTGGCGGCGCACCTCGTGTCCGAGGGAATCGCCCGCCCCGTGCTGCTCGGCAAGACCGAGGAGATCGAGGCCGCGGCGAAGCGCATCGACGTCTCGCTCCGGGGCGTCGAGCTGATCCATCCGCGGCGCCATCCGAAGCGCGAGGCCTACGTCGAGGAACTCTACCGTCTTCGCCATCGGAAGGGGCTCCGGCGGAAGGACGCCGAACTGCAGATGCGCGACCCGAACTACTTCGGCGCCATGATGGTCCACCTCGGGGACGCCGACGGATTGGTCTCCGGCGTATCGCAGCACTATCCCGAGACGATCCGGCCGGCTCTCCAGATCATCGGCCTTCGGCCGGGCATTTCCCGCGTCTGCGGCGTCTACTGCATCATCGCGAAGGGGAAGTGCTACTTCTTCGCCGACACCACCGTGAACATTGAGCCGAACGCCGAGGAGTTGGCGGAGATCGCGATTCTCGCCGCGGGCGTGGCGAGGGAGTTCGGCTTCGAGCCGCGCGTGGCGATGCTCTCCTTCTCGAGCTTCGGCTCGGCCAAGCATCGCGCCGTCGACCTCGTGCGCCAGGCGGCCGCGCTCGTGGCGAAACGCGCGCCCGATCTCGTCGTGGACGGCGAGATGCAGATCGAGCCGGCCATCGATCCGGCGACGGCGCGGGAGCAGTTCCCCTTCAGCCGGATTCAGGGCGACGCGAACGTGCTCGTCTTCCCCGACCTCCACTCGGGGAATCTGGCCTACAAGCTCGTGCAGCGGCTCGGCGGGGCGGAGACGATCGGTCCGATCCTGGCCGGTCTCGCGAAACCGGTCCACATCCTCTCGACCACGTCGGACGACAACGAAATCATCCACATCGCCTCGATCGCGGTCGTGGAGGCGCAGCAGCGGGACGAGGGCGTTCCGGCGGCGGGGGCGCCGCGCGCGGCGGCCGAGGCGCTCGTTTGAACGGCGATCGGCTGGTTGCAGCGGAGAGACGCGTCGCCTAGACTCCCTCCTCCATGCTCAAGACCACGCCCTTTCATGCGCGCACGTCCGCGCTCGTCCGCGCCCAGACGTGGCGCCGCTGGGCCGGCTACCAGATGGCGAGCGCGTACGATCCGCATCCCGATCGCGAGTACGCGGCCATTCGGAATTCGGCGGCGCTGATCGACGTCTCGCCCCTCTACAAGTACCGCATCACCGGGCGCGACGCGATGCGGCTCCTCGACCGCACCATCACGCGCGACATGACGAAGCTGAAGCCGGGGCAGGTCTACTACACGCCCTGGTGCGACGGCCACGGCAAGGTGGTCGACGACGGCACGGTCACGCGCCTGGACGAACACGCCTACCGCCTCACGAGCGCCGACTCCTCGCTCCGCTGGCTCCACCTGAACGCCGCGGGCATGCAGGTCGACGTCGAGGACATCTCGGAGAAGGCGGGCGCCCTGTCGCTCCAGGGGCCGCTCTCCCGCGCGATCCTCTCGACCGTTTCGCCCGCCGATCTCGGAGCGCTCAAATACTTCCGCTACATCGACACGACCATCCGCGACATTCCGGTCGGGCTGTCGCGCACGGGATACACCGGCGATCTCGGCTACGAGATCTGGGTCGACGCGGCGCGCGCCGTCGAACTCTGGGACGCGCTCATGGCGGCGGGAAAGCCCTACGGGCTCACGCCCGCCGGCGTCTGGGCCCTCGACATCGCCCGCATCGAGGCCGGTCTCATCATGATGGACGTCGACTACTTCTCGTCGCATCACGCGCTCACCGAGCAGCGGAAGTCGTCCCCGTACGAGATCAATCTCGGCTGGGCGGTGAGTCCGGGGAAGGGACCCTTCAACGGACGGCGCGCGCTCGCCGAGGAGCGCGCACGGGGCGCGTCGTGGGCCTTCATGGGCCTCGAGATCGAGTGGGACACCTTCGAGCGCCTCTTCACGGCGGAGGGGCTTCCGCCCCAGATCCCGAACGTGGCGTGGCGCACGAGCGTGCCGGTCTACGACGCGGGACGGCAGGTCGGCTACGCCACGAGCGGCTGCTGGTCGCCCCTCTTGAAGAAGTCGCTCGCCCTCGCGCACCTCCGCGCGCCCTACGCGGCGCCCGGCACGCGGCTCGGCATCGAGATCACCGTGGAGCACAAGCGCCGGCGCGCGACCGCGGTCGTTTCCAAACTTCCGTTCTTCGATCCCGAGAGGAAGAAGGCGTGACGCCCCGCTACGACGTGATCGTCGTCGGGGGCGGGCACAACGGCCTCGTCGCCGCGGCCTACCTCGCGCGCGCGGGCCGGAAGACGCTGGTTCTCGAGCGCCGCCACCTCGTCGGCGGCGCGGCCGTCACCGAAGAGATCTTCCCGGGATTCAAGTTCACCGTCTTCTCCTACGTGGTGAGCCTCCTTCGCCCCGAGATCATCCGCGACCTCGATCTCCCGGCGCACGGGCTCCAGATCCTCCCGCTCGAAAGCACGGTGACGCCGCTCGACAACGGCGACTACCTCGCCGGATGGGCCGACCCCGACGAGACGAGGCGCGAACTCTGCCGCCACTCGCCGCGCGACGCCGACGCGGCGGCCGTCTTCGGCCGCCTCATGCATCACATGGCCATGGCGGTGAAGCCGATTCTCGGCATGGTGCCGCCCGACCTGACGTCGCTCTCGCCCCGCGACCTCGCGGGGCTCCTGAAGCTCGGGGGCCACTTCCGGTCGCTCGGCCCGGAGCGCTTCCACGCGCTCCACAAGCTGATGACCATGAGCAGCGCCGACTACCTCGACGAGTGGTTCGAGTTCGGCCCGCTCAAAGCGACGAAGTCGGCGAGCGGCATCATCGGCACCTTCCTCGGACCCCGTTCGCCCGGATCGGCCTACGTGCTCCTCCACCACTACATGGGGGAACTCGACGGGGCGTTCCGCGCATGGGGCTTCCAGAAGGGGGGCACGGGCGGCATCAGCGAGTCGATCGCCGGCGCCGCGCGCGCCCACGGCGTCACGATTCGCGAGAACGCCGCCGTCGAGCGCGTCCTCGTGAAGAACGGCCGCGCGACGGGCGTCGTCTTGGAGGGAGGGGAGGAGATCCCGGCGTCGATCGTCGTCTCGGGCCTCGATCCCCGCCTCACGTTCGAGCGTCTCGTCGAGCCTCGCGAACTCCCCGACGACCTCGTGGACGCGGTCCGGCGGTTCAAGTTCCGCGGCTCCTCGGGGAAGGTGAACCTCGCCCTCGCGGGGCTTCCCGACTTCACCTGCATGCCCGGCGAGGGTCCGCACCTTCGCGGCGCCATCTCCATCAGCCCGAGCGTCGAGTATCTCGAGCGGGCCTACGACGACGCCAAGTACGGCGAGTTCTCGCGCCATCCCTACATGGACATCGTTCTTCCCTCGATGATCGACCCGAACATGGCGCCGCCCGGCAAGCACGTCATGAGCATCTTCGTGCAGTACGCGCCCTACGATCTGAACGGCGGCTGGACCGACGCGAAGCGCGAGGCGTTCGGCGACGCGGTGATCGACACGGTGTCGCGCTACGCGCCGAATCTCAAATCGCTCATTCTCCACCGACAGGTCCTCACGCCCGCCGACATCGAGCGGATGACGGGGCTCTCGGAGGGGAACATCTTCCAGGGGGAACTCGCGCTCCAGCAGCTCTTCTTCCTTCGGCCGCTCCCGAAGTGGGCGAACTACCGGACGCCGATCCGCGGCTACTGGCAGTGCGGCGCCGGGACGCATCCGGGCGGCGGCATCATGGGCGCATCGGGACGCCTCGCGGCGCTCGAGATCTTGAAGGCGGGATCGTGAGCGAGCGCGTGTCGAGCACTGGGAGCGCGAACGCGTACGACGTGATCGTCATCGGCGCCGGCGCGAACGGGCTCGCGGCCGCGACGCGGCTCGCGCAGGCGGGGCGGCGCGTGCTCCTCCTGGAGCGCGCCGACGCGCTCGGGGGGCAGGGCGCGGTCCTGGAATTCGCGCCCGGATTCCGCGCGGCCCCGCTCGGTATCGATCCGGGCTGGGTTCCTCCGGCCGTGGCGCGGAGCCTCGGCCTCGAGTCGCTCGCGACGGACACGTCGGACGCGCCGCTCAGCGTCGCCGTCGCGCCCGGCTCGTTCCTCACGCTTTCGCGCGACGCCGGACGCGCCGCCGAGGCCATTCGCGCGCATTCGGCCAAGGACGCCGCCGCGTGGCCCGCCTTCACCGCGCGACTCCATCGTCTCGCCGACTTCCTCGGCGCGCTCTATCAGACGCCGTCGCCCGACGTCGGGCTCACGTCGATGGCCGACCTGCCGGCGCTCGCCCGGCTCGCGCTCAAGTACCGCGGGCTGGGTCCGCGCGACATGATCGAGTTCCTTCGAATCCTGCCCAGCTCGGTCTGGGATCTGCTCGACGACGCCTTCGAGTCGACGCCGCTCAAGGGCGCCGTGGCGGCGGGCGGCATCCAAGACTATCGGCAGGGGCCGCGATCCGGCGGCACCGGCTACGTCCTCCTTCATCATCTCGTCGGCGCGCCGGCCGGAATGGTGCGGGGACGTCTCCCGTGGGCCGGCGGGCCGGGCGCCTTCACCGCCGCGGCCGAAGCGGCCGCGCGCCGCGCCGGCGTGACCATTCGAACGGGCGCGGCCGTGACGCGGATCGTCGTCCGCGACGACGCCGCGACCGGCGTCGTGCTCGCGAACGGCGAGGAGATCTCGGCGGGCGCCGTGCTCTCGACCGCCGACGCGACGCGAACCCTGCTCGAATGGGTCGATCCCGTCTGGCTCGATCCCGAATTCATGCACGCGGTGGCGAACATCCGCTATCGCGGCTGCACCGCCGTCGTGCTCTACGCGCTCGAGGCGCTTCCCAGCGTGCCGGGCCTCGCGTCGCCGGAGGCGCTCGCGGGCCTCGTCTCGCTCACGCCGAGCGTGCGGGCGCTCGAGAAGGCGGCCGACGCGGCCAAGTTCGGCGAGATCTCGGAACATCCGCACGTCGAGATCACGGTGCCGACCCTTCGCGCGGCGGGACTCGCCGACGGCGGGAAGCACGTGCTGGTGGCGCGCGTGCAATACGCGCCCTACGCGCTTCGCGACGGGGCCGCGTGGGACGCGGCGCGCCGCGACGCGCTGGCCGACCGCGTGAGCGCGGCCATCGAAGCCGTGGCGCCCGGATTCGGCGGCCGGGTGAGGCATCGCGTCGCGCTCTCGCCCCGCGACCTGGAGGAGCGCTTCGGGCTCCGCGAGGGCGCGCCGTCGGGCGGAGAACTCGGTCTCGATCAGATCCTCTTCATGCGTCCCGTGGCCGGCTGGGGCCGCCACGCGACGCCGATTCGGGGGCTCTACCTCGGCGGCGTGAGCGCGCATCCCGGGCCCGGCATCCTCGGCGGCGCGGGCTGGCTCGCGGCGAATCGACTGCTGGAGGACGGCCGGGGCGGAAAGGGGCGCTCGTGACGGCCTTCCGACCGACCACCACGACGCACGCGCAGGGCGCGCGCACGCTTCCGCGCGAGTACTACACGTCACCGGAGACGCTCGCCGCGGAGCGGGAGCGGATCTTCGCCGCCGGCTGGAATTGCGCCGGGCGCGCCTCGCGCCTTCGCGAGCCGGGGGACTACTTCCTCCGGGAGATCGCGGGCGAGTCGATCATCGTCGTCCGCGACAAGAGCGGACGGACGCGCGCCTACTTCAACGTCTGCCGCCATCGCGGCACCCGCATCTGCCGCGAGGCCGCCGGACGCTTCCACGATTCGATCCAGTGCGCCTACCACGCGTGGACCTACGCGCTCGACGGCAGGCTCGTCGGCGCGCCCCACATGAAGGAAGCGGCGGACTTCGACATGAAGGACTATCCGCTCCACGAGGCCGCCGTGGCGGAGTGGGAAGGATTCGTCTTCGTCAACGTGTCGGCGAAGCCGGAACCCTTCGAAGCGGCGTGGGCGCCGCTCGCGGGCCGTTTCGCCCGCTTCGGGCTTCCGGGGCTCGTGCCGGGGCATCACGTCGTCTACGACGTGCACGCGAACTGGAAGCTCGTCTTCCAGAACTACTCCGAGTGTCTCCACTGCCCGACGATCCATCCGAAACTCGCCACGGTGCTGCCGTACCAGAGCGGCGCGAACGATCTCGTCGAGGGGGCGTTCCTCGGCGGCTACATGGAGCTCAAGCCCCCCAACGTGAGCGCCACGATGAGCGGGCGAGCCTGCGGGCGTCTCGTGAGCGACGCGATCGCCGGCGACGACCGGACGCGCGCCTTCTACTACTCCATCATGCCGAACATGCTGCTGAGCCTTCATCCCGACTACGTGAACTACTACATTCTCCGGCCGATCGACGTCGACCGGACGGAAGTCGAGTCGGAGTGGCTCTTCCATCCCGACACCGTTGCGGACCCGGGCAACAACATTCGCGACGCCGTCGAGTTCTGGGATCTCACGAATCGGCAGGATTGGGACATCGTCGCGCAGAGCCAGCTCGGCATCGGTTCGCGACGATATTCGCCCGGCCCCTACTCGCCGCGCGAGAGCGTTCCGGCCGCGTGGGATCGCGAGTACCTGCGACGTATGGGGTCGGCCTGATTCTGGCCGGCTGACGCGCGCCCGCCCCGCGCGCCCGCCCGCGGGACGCACCGGCCGGGCCGATGTGTACCGAGCCGGAACAATCGCCGCCGACCGACCCTCTCACGCGCGTCCTCCGCATACCGCCCGAGATGCCTGCCAGTCGCGACCTTCCCGCATCGCGGCGAGTCGGGAGCGCATTCCGGCATGCCCGATGCATCACGCGCTCCCGTCCTCTAGAGGCTCTCGATAGATCGAGATTCACGTCGACGGCGCCGCGTGTCGCGCGCACGACCGACGGCGTACGCCCTCGGGCACGCCGCCGCCGACGACGGACCACAGTGGAGGAAGCACGATGATCCGCTGGTGGCATCCGAACTAGCGACCGCCTCGGATGCGCGGAACCGCTCGCCTTCTATCTCCGGCGATCGCGGGCGAACGGCGAACCATCCGGGGCCGATGCGGCGTAGGGGCGGCGTGCGAAGGCATGCCGCCCCTTTCGCTGATCCTACGTGCGCGACAATCGAGCCCGGGGGGTGTAGGCTTGCCGGGTGATCGTCGCTGCGGACCCTCACGTAGGAGCGCCCTCCATGATTCGAGCCCTCGTCGGAGACGACCACGCCGTGGTGCGGCGCGGACTCAAGGACCTGCTGCGGGAATCGGGGGACATCGTCGTCGAGGGGGAGGCCACGAACGCCAGCGAGCTGCTCGAGCTGCTGGACGCGAAGCCGTGGGACGTCGTCGTGCTCGACATCAACCTGCCCGACCGGAACGGACTCGATCTCCTCGGCGAAGTGAAGCGCCGGATGCCCGACCTGCCCGTCCTCATTCTCACCATGTACGCCGAGGAACAATATGCGGTGCGCGCCATGCGCGCCGGGGCGTCGGGATACCTCACGAAGGAGAGCGCGCCCGAGGAACTCATTCAGGCGATCCGGAAAGTCGTGAATCGGGGGCGCTACGTGAGCCCCGATCTCGCCGAGCGCCTGGCGCAGTGGATCGACGGCGGTTCCGAGAAGGCCGCGCACGAACTCCTCTCCACGCGCGAATTCCAGGTCTTCCTCATGCTCGCGTCGGGCCGCGCCGTGAGTCAGGCCGCCGAGGACCTCTGTCTCAGCGTGAAGACGGTGAGCACCTACCGCGCGCGCATCCTCGAGAAGATGAACCTCAAGACGAACGCGGACCTCACGCTCTACGCCGTGCGAAACCGGTTGGTTCAGTAGCCTCCGCGAGCCCGGCGCGACCCGCGGCGTAGGGTCGACTCCTACAACCCACCCCCGAAGTTCCGACGCGCGAATCAGGTTTACGCCGATAGTGGCGGTCGGCCGCATTCGGTACCGTCCCGCCTGGGATCAGGGCGACAACGCATCCAACATCGTCGACGTGACCGAAAGCGCCGGCAATCCCGGAGGCGGACTTGGCTCACTGGCCCATAGGACCCGACCGCGATAGCCCCCCGCGGGGAGCGAACGGACCCTCTGCTCCCTCGGCCGCAACGAGTCGGTGGCCTCGTCCCCTCCGGTTGCTTTCCCTGTGGCGCGCGATCGTCCGATCGCCGCAGCCCTCGCGACTTCGACTCGTTGTTCTGTCTCCCCCCACCGCGGTGATCGGATCCCCTCCTGCGATGTACGCCTCCCCAGGGGGGACCGCCCGTGGTGGTTTAGGGCGCGGGGCGCTCCCGCGGCCGCGCCCTTGGCCGTGCCCGCGACCGCGCCGGTCGGGCCGTGACGGAGTCGCGGCCGCACCGGATGCCGCGTCGCGGGGCGGCCTCCTGTCCCTCGTATCGATGAATGTTCGCCGGTGGGAAAACGCCTCGACTGGACCCGTATTCGAAGAGGGCGCGTAGAAGAACAGCTCAGACATCTCGGGCCGACATGATTCCCTCGAAGAGCGAGCCGGCGGGGTAGGGCCGGGCGCCGGAGACTCCCCTCACCGGCGACCCGGCCGCTTCTATTCGGGGATCGGCGGCGGCGCGGCCTCGACGCGGGCGAGGCCCGGCACGACGCACCGGACCGTGGTCCCTTCTCCGTCGGATTCGACCTCGAGCGTCCCGCCGAGCACTTCCGCGCGATACTTCATGATGTTGAGTCCCAACCCCTCGCGCTCCGAGCCGCCGTTCGCGAGGCCGGTGCCGTCGTCGCGGATCACGAGCGTCAGCATCTCGTCCGCGAGGGTGAGCGAAATGTCGATGCGGGTTCCGCCGGCGTGGCGGACGGCGTTGCTGATCGCCTCCTGCACGATGCGATAGAGGTTCGTGGCCGCGAGCGCGCGGTCGACGACGATCGACTCGTCGTAGGACAACGCGCACGCGACGCCGAAGACGCGCTCGGTCATGGCCGCGAGTTCCTGCACCGCGGTTCGGAGTCCGCCCGTCCCGAGGCTCACGGGCGTGAGCCCGAGCGAGAGGAGCCTCGTCTTGGAGATCGCTTCCTGCACGAGGTGGCGGATCTCGCGCACGTCGTCGGATTCGACGCGAGCCTGGGCGGAGAGCTTCCGTTCGGCGGCGCTCGCGAGAAAGCTGATGCCCGTGAGGAGCTGGCCGAGATCGTCGTGGAGGTCGCGCCCCAGCCGCAGCCGCTCCGACTCGCCGGCGGTGACGAGGTCGCGCTGGAGCCGGAGCCGTTCGTCGATCTCCGCCTGGAGCGATTGGTTGGCGCGCGCGAGCGCGGCCGTCCGGCGGCGAACGCGCTCCTCGAGTTCGTCGCGCGCGCGGCGCAGGTCGCTCAGCGTCCGCTCCCGCGCCGCGACGACGGCCGAGAGCGTCATGGCCGAAACGGCGACCACGCCGAGGAAGGCCTGCAGGAGCAGGAGCGACGCGTTCGCGGACGGGAGCACGAACGGACCCATGCCGCGGATCGTGCCCCAAACCGAGACCGTGGCGAGCGCGAGGATCATCGTGGCGGCCGAGCGCTGCCCGAAACGGTAGGCGACCCAGACGATGACGGGGATCCAGAACCAGCCGATCGGCGCGTTCTTCACGCCGATGCCGCCGAAGAAGGCGACGCCCGTCGCGACGAAGAGAAGCGCCGCGCCCGCGGCCTCGAGACGATGGCGCGGCCATTGGGGCCGAGCGCTGTCGACCCAGAGGAGAAGGACGGGGGCCACCACCAGGATCCCGACCGCGTCGCCGAGCCACCAGGTCGTCCAGACTTCGTGAATCTCACCGGCCGGCAGATAGCCGCCGAGCGCTAGACTTCCGACCCCGATCGTCGCGCTCAGCAGCGTGCCGAGGCCGGCGCCGAAAGCGACGAACTTGAAGACGCCCGCGGTGCTCCCGAGCGCGGCCCGCCCCTCGGCGAATCGCGAGATGAGCCACGCGCCCACGAGGCCCTCCAGCGTGTTTCCGACGGCGATCCCCGCGGAGGTGGCCCAGGAGCCGGCCGTCGTGGCGTTCGCGAGGAAGGCGCCGAGCGCGATCGCCGGCCAAACGCGGCGGCCGTAGAGAAGGAACGCCGCGAGCGCGATCCCCGCCGGCGGCCAGACGGCCGAGGCGCTCGGATGAACGACGGCGAGCGCGAGCCCGCCCTTCGCGGCCGCGAAGTAGACGGTCGTCAGGAGCGCGAGCCCGGCCAACGATCGAACGGCGCGCGCGCGCGTCGCGAGCGGCGGGAGGATACCCTCGGCGCGGGAGTCGCCCGGATGCATTCGGCCGGCTACTCCGCCAATCCGAGTTTGGCGAGGAGCACGGGCCACCGGGGATCGCCGTGCAGAGATCGAAGAAGCGGATCGGGCTTCAGGTAGGAGAGTCCCGCGTCCCGCTGCGCATACGCGCTCTCGAGCCAGTGGAAGGCCTCGTCGCTCTGTCCCCGCGCGGCGTAGGCCTCGGCCGCCTGATAGGCCCAGCCCTCGGCGTACCCCGCCACGAGCGCCTGCATCGCGTCGTCCGATTCCCGGCGCCGGCCCGCGGCATGGTGGACGATGGCGAGCGCCCAGAGCCGGAAGACCTCTTCGGGCTCGCGATTCGCTTCCTGCAGCGCCTCGTCCCACCGTCCTTGGTCGAGGAGGATGAGCGCAAGACTCGAGTGAATGACGATCCGCTGCGGCGCGAGTTCGATCGCCCGTCGCGTCGCCTCCTCCGCTTCGCGCAGCCGCCCGGCGGCGTGGTAGGTGACGCCGATGTTGCTGTAGCCGCCGGCGCTGAGGGGGTCCTTCTCGAGCGCGCGGCGCATCAACTCGATCGCCTCGTCGAGGCGGCCGAGCGTCTCCGCCAGGACGCCGGCCCCGTCGAGGACGACGGCGCTCCCGGGCGCCAGTTCGAGCGCGCGCCGGTAGCAAGCCTCGGCTCCGCGCCAGTCCCAGTCCCAGTTCTTCTTGAGGCTCCCGAGCCGCGCGAGCGCGTCGGGGAGGTCGGGCACCAGGGCGAGGGCGCGTTCGGCGGCGGCGCGAGCCCGCGCGACGGCGTCCTCGACCGATCCCCATCCGGCGTTCGCCTCGTTCATGCGCGCGCGCGACAGCTCGGACCACGCGAGCGCGTGCGTCGGGTCGAGCTCGAGCGCCCGCTGGAGGAACTCGATCCCCTTGGTCGTGTACTCGCGCGAGCCGCGGTCGACGAAGTGCCGGCCCTGGAGGAAGAGGCGGTGCGCCTCGCCGCTCTCGCCGCGCCCGCGGGCCGCCGCGGCGACTTCCGCCTTCACGTCCGCGTCGGCCGTCCCGGCCGCGTCGGCGCCGAGGAGCGCCGTGCGGAGTTCCTTCAGCGCCGACTGCGCGATGTCGTCCTGCAGCGCGAAGATGTCGTCGAGCGTTCGATCGTAGGTCTCCGACCAGAGCTGATAGCCGTCGACGACCTTCACGAGGCGGACCGAGATGCGGATCCGCTTGCCCGACCGCCGCACCCCGCCTTCGAGCAGCGTGGCGACGTTCAGCTTCCGCCCGATCGTGGCGACGTCGTCGCTCGTGCCCTTGAAGAGGAACGACGAGGTTCGGGATGCGACACGAACGCCGCGAATCTTGGCGAGCACGTTCAGGAGCTCGTCGGCGAGGCCGTCGGAGAAGTACTCCTCCTCCTCGTCCCGGGAGTGATTCACGAACGGGAGCACCGCGATCGAGAGGACCGGCGCCGACGGCGGAAGCGCGTGGGCGCGAGGGGCCGCGCGACCTGGATCGGTCTCCGTCTCGTCGAGCGCGAAGCGCAGGAGATCGCCGAATTCGCGCGCGGTGAAGTGCCGCGCCTCCGCGCTCCCGTCCATGGCGCGCTCGATGGCGCTCACGAGCGCGTCGGGCGCGCCCGGCGCTTCCTTGGCGAGCGCGACGGCGGGGCCGCCCGCCGCCTCCACCTTCAACTCCTCGAGGGATCGCGCGCGGAACGGAGGACGGCCGGTCAGGGCCCACCGCAGCGTCACGCCGAGCGCGTAGATGTCGGAGCGGGGCGTGGGCGGATCGCCCGCGAGCAGACCGGGGGTCATGAAGAGCGGCGTGCCGAGGCCCCGCGGCGCGTTCTCGTCCAGGAGCGAGCGGCGCCACCCCAATCCGAAATCGGTGAGAACGGCGCGGCCGTCGGACTCGAGCACGACGTTCGCGGGCTTCAGGTCGCGGTGGACCAGGCCCGCGCGCTCGAGCGCGTCGAGCGCCTCGGTCAATTGAAGTCCGATGCGGGCGACGTCCCGGGCGGGAAGCCCGCCGCGGCGGTCGATCTCGCTCGCGAGCGTCGGACCTCGCAGGAATTCCATCCACATGCCGGCGCGGCCGTCGTGCTCCGCGATGCCGTAGACCGTCACCACGCCGGGGTGGCGGACGCGGGCGACCGCGCGCGCCTCCTCGAGCAGGAGCGTGGGGGAGACGCCGCCGTCGGACGCGGCCTTCGCCTGGAGGAACTTGATGGCCACGTCGCGTTGGAGCGATGCGTCCCACGCGCGCCAGACCTCGCCGGTCGCGCCCGCGCCGACCGGCTCGAGGAGCGTGAAGGGTCCCCACTGGCCGATGGCGGGAGACGCGGTCAGGGGCGTGCCGGGGGCGGCGCCGCGCGGGAGGCCGGGCCTGGTGCTCTGAAGCGCGCGATTGAACGCCGCGATGCGCGAGAGATCGCGGAGCGCCCGAATGCTCCGCGACTCGTCGTCGAGTTCGGCGCGCGTCTCGACGCCGTCCCAGTCGACGGGCGCGCCGTCGACGACGGAGCCGGCGAGTTCGTCGAGGCGATCCTCAGGCTCCATGGCCCATGATCTCGGCGAGTTTGCGAAGGGCGCGCTGCACCGCCATGCGCGCGGCGTCGCGGCTGTTCCGCCCCATGACGGCGGCGATCTCCTCGTAGTCGAAGTCGAGTTCGATGCGGAGGTGAAGGAGCTGGCGTTCGTCCTCGCTCAGGCGGGTGAGCGCCGCCTCGTAGCGCTCGATCAGATCGGCGCCGATCGCGCTCTCGAGCGGGGAGGGGTTCGCGTCCTCGACGGTCTCGGGGACGCCGTCGGGCCCCGGCCGCCGGCGCGCCCAGCGCACCTGGTCTCGAATGCGGTTCAGGACCGCCTGACGCACGTAGGCCTGGAAGAACCCCGGTCCGCGGACCTCGATCGCGTCGAGGCCCTCGATGGCCCGCAGAAGCGTCTCTTGGACGAGGTCCCCCGTGTCGAGGAGAGAGCGCGCGTAGCCGGGCAGCCGGCCGCTGGCCCAGCGTTCGAGCCGGGGACGGTATCGCGCCATCAGAGCGTCCATGGCGCGCTCGTCGCCGTCCTTGGCGCGCTTCACCAGGTCGCCCGTGATCATGAGATCCGACGACGGTTGTTCGGACCGGCCGAGCATGCGGGAACTCCCGAGGGCGAGAAGACTTGACGCTCGAATCATGGGGGAAAATGCGGGGAGCGGCAAGCGTGGAGACCCCCGTGGCTCGGTCCGCGGGGGCAGGGTCGCCCCGCGCGGACGCGCCGGGGCGACGGATGAACGGGTGTGAGGGACGCGCTAGGGGCCGAGTCGCCCGAAGCTCGATCGGATGACCGTGGCGTCGGGGTCCACCTGCTCGAGCGTGAGCGAGACCGAGTCGGCGCTCGCCGCGGGGCGGGCCGACGCCGAGTCCGCGTGACTCCGTACGCTCGTCGCGACCGGGGGAGGGCTCGCGCCCGCCGCCGTCGCGCCGTGCGGGGATCGCAGGGTGGGGGGGACGCCCGCCGCGACCGCCGACCTCACCGGCTGCTTGCGATCGCCTTGGACGAGCCGCACCGCGCGCCGGCCGAGTTCGAGGACCGGCTCGAATTGCCGCGCCTCACCCATCCAACGCGCCGTCCACGAATTCGTGGCGAGCGGGGTGCCCGCCGGACGCATCCACGTCCGCCACGCCTCGGGGCATGCCGCCGCGATGCGGGGGAGTTCATCGACCACGAAACCTTCCGCATCCCCGTTACGAACCAAGAGTCGCGGGCCGACCCAGAGACGCCGGCGTTCGACCGGCTCCGGCGCGAGCCCGTACCAGGTGAGCAGCCCGATGTATCGCATTCGGTCGACGCCCGGGGGCGGAAGCGCGCCCGCCGCCCAGTGGCCGCGACGGTCGATCAGGCTCGCCCACTCCTCCACGGCGCGGAAGTCGGCGTTCGTGAGATCGGCGCTGTCGGACGCCGCCCGGCGCGCGGCGTCGGCGAAAGCGCTCATGGCGCGCGACGCCTGGAGGGCTCCGGCCGCTTCGAGCCGGGCCGTCTCGTAGGGGATGAAACCGTTGCTGTCGTTCAGCGCCACCTTGAAGAAGTTGGCGTAGAGGCGCTGCCGGCCGTTCACCTCGGCGAAGCGGGTCGGATCCTTGTCGGCGTAGACCATCGCGGGCTCGAGCGCGACGCGGCGCCACGCCTCGCGCGCGACCAGGCGCCCGACGCCGGGCGACGCGAGGAACCGCTCCTGGACCGCGCGGCTCGAGAGCGAACTCTCCCAGGTCGCGAGCCGGTAGCCGACCGAGTATCCGGAGAGAATGCCGACCGCGGACGCGATGAAGGAGACCGGGTTCACGAGCCCGATCGTCGAGTTATAGAGTTCGTCGAACTGCTCGGGCACGATCGACTTCATGGAGGAGTCGGGCAACTCGAGCCAGACGCCGCGCTCGACGTGCCCCCTCACTTCGAGCGGCGCGTACCGCGTGCCGGTCACGGACCGCCAATACTCGTGTCCCTCCGTCGGCGGAATGAAACGACGCGATTCGACGTCGAAATGGCGGAAGACCTTCCCCCGCGCCGTCAGCTC